>JALOOG010000163.1 GCA_025454525.1 Anaerolineae bacterium
TTCCAGCGACTCGGTTTTATCAGACATAACCATCGACATTTCTGTATGACGTTAATCCGATTATAGGGCCGAAGTGTCCGCTTGTGTGGACTTATTGTGTAACTACTTAGGTATAGCGGGGATGAAGAGAGTGCCAGCAAAAGCTAGGTAAGCAGCACGAAACATGGAGAGTCCTTATTTACGAACAATCTGATTAAACCTGATAATTTTTGGGGTAATCCTCGCACGCTAAGCGAACTTGACACGAATCATTGAGAATTATCGATCGAAATTCTCAACAAACGCTGGCAAGGGAGCATTGGGTTATTTTTCACTCCACGACCTTGCTTACTTTGAGCTTCAAAGTTGTCCCCCCTGACTAATTCAAGGTTGGGGAGGGAACAGGGCGTGGTAAGGCATTTACGCCTATTCGATCCCGAATGGGCCCGGTTATAATAGGCATTTTGAACACTGGACACGCGCCGTATATGCCGTTATCACAACTCCGTTTCAGTTGGATCGCGTTGTTGACCTTGACCTTCTTGGCAATCCTCTTTTTTTGGCGATTATTCACCCCGTCGGAATTAGATCGTCAATTGATCGTGCAGAATCAAGAGTTTGTCGCATTCTATTATGCCAACGCTGCTTATCAAGCAGAACGCATCGCGGACGGATCGTTCCCATTATGGAATCCGTATGATCATGTGGGCGATCCGTTTTTCGCCAACCTCGAAACCGCCCCGTTTTACCCGCTCCGATTGCTGATCATGTGGATCGCGGGTGAAAATTGGGATCTGCAAACCTATCAATTCGAGATCGCGTTGCATTATTGGTTAGCGAGTCTCATGATGTACCTCTGGCTACGCTTGATCGTGCAACGTCCCACCGCGGCCTTGATCGGTGCGATCTTGTTTGCCTACGGCGGTTACTTAACCGGCTACCCGATGTTGCAAGTCAACATCCTTGCGAGTCACATCTGGCTGCCATTGATCTTGATCGGGATTCACCTTAGTGTCACCCGCAACGGTTGGGTGATCTGGGGCGGCGCGATCAGTGGGATCGGGGTGGCGCTCTCGTTATTAGGCGGCTTTCCACAAACCACGATGCAGATCACCTATTTAAGTTTGGCCTATCTCGCTTACTTAGGTTGGCAGCAGCGCCTTGCGGGGTGGACGATCTTGGCCCGCATGGCGCTATTCGGCGTGATCGGCGCGGGGCTATCGGCGATCCAATTGATCCCCACCGCCGAATTGATCCCACAAACGGCCCGCGTTTTAGAGCAAGGGTTCTTTGCCAAAGGCAACGGTTACACACCGTCATTTTTACTCCAGACGCTGTATCCAGAAGCGTTCGGTTTTCCGGCGTATTATGTCAGCATCATCGGCTTGATCTTGGCGATCGGCGCGGTGTTAGCGCGACGCGGCCCCTTTTGGATCGGGATGATCGCGATCGGGGTATTGCTCTCATTAGGGGGAAACACGATCGTTTACGACTTTTTCTACGTGTTTATCCCCGGTTTCAGCGTCTTCCGTGGACAAGAGCGGATCGCATCGGTGGTCTCGTTCGCGGTGGTGATGTTGGCAACCTTACAGGTAGATGCGCTGTTACAGGGCGCGATCTTGCCACGATTCCGCCTCTTGATCTACGGTGCGGCGGGTCTGTTGGGCGCAGTCTTTTGCTTCGGTGGTGCGATCCTACTCTTACAAGGCGACTCCACACTAGGCAACGCGGCCTTACAAGGCTTCGGATTCGCGGCCTTCATGGCCGGTCTAGCGGCGATCGGATATGCTTATCGGGGTGAGCTGGATCGCAATGGGTGGTTAGGCGTGGCGTTGATCGTGTTGACCGTGATCGATCTGTTTACGATCGGCACGCGCTCTTATAATTTCGTGCGCGATCTACCGGAAAACCGTGTGCAACCGATCGAGTCGATCGCCGCGTGGGGTCAACGGGAGATCGCGTGGCGGGTGGACGGGGCGGCGGGCGTGATCGGCTATGGGATCTACTATCGCATCCCCGATCTGTATGGGATCAGCGGGTTTAGCCGTCAAGCGATCAAGGATCTGTTAACGTTACCGGTCGATCGCTTTTGGGAGGTGTTCGCGGTACGTTATATCACCACCCACGATCAACCGCCGGATATTCCCCTGCAAATTTTGGCTTATGATCGCAACCATTTAGCCGAAGAATTTGTAATCTACGAAATCCTCAACCCGCGCCCGTTCGCTCACCTAGTTTATGATGCACGAATCGCCGAAAATAACCCGATCTTTGCCCGTCAAATGATGAGCGATACACGGGTGGACTTGCGTGAGATGTTGATCACGATCGATCCCTTGCCCACCGATCTCCATTTACCCGTGACGCGGCCGGAGTTAAGCGTGATCCGCGATTATCAAATGCCCACCCCTGAACGAGTCACCTTGACGGTTTCCACCGAAAGCGATGCGATGCTCACCGTTGCGATCCCTAATTATCCGGGTTGGCAGGCGTGGGTGAACGGAGTCGAAACACCGATCCTAGATGCTTACGCGGGATTGATCGCGATCCCGATGCGGGCCGGGGTAGATCAAGCGGTGGTGATCGAATTTCGACCGCGTTCGCTGGTGATCGGTGCTGGCATCACCGCGATCACCGCTTTGTTGACGCTAATCGCGTGTGGGATCGCGACCCGATCGCGATCTTCAGCCAGAATATCGGAGCGAACATCGTGATTTTTAACCCGTTAAAAGCTTTGACACAGAGGATATCCTCCGCCGCGCTGTTTCGAGGACAGAATGGATAGCTGAATAGAGACTACAACACATTATATACCGCCTATCTAACCACCCTAGCCGCCACCGTTGGCTTGAAAAATATTTTCGGGCTATACTCCACCTACAAATAGGTGAATCAAAGTGATAGGCTTATGGACTTCGCTGCATACGTCATTAAAGCATTACAATTAGGGGTTAACAACGAGAAGCATGATGCCGTCGCAACTCTACGTAAGGGGATTGAGCTTCATCATAATTTAGCCAACTTTGATCGAAACCCTAATCATCAAAATGAGCTAAACACCTTAACCCAAGTGCTAAACGATCTCAATCCTACTCAAAAAGAGAGCATTTTGGGTAAGGCACAGAGTGTTTTTACAGACTTGCTCCCAGAAGGTGAATCGTTTGAGGGAAGTAGTAGAGACGAATGGTTAGATCGTCCGGGAAAAATCAGAAAGCTGTTAAGGGGGATAAACCTCCCACCGCCTAATCCCACTAGACAGCCGATATTTCAACGTAGCCCCCATTTTGATGTCATGATGATACTTTTGATTATCGCGCTTGTGCTTACACCGATCCTGAACGATCAACACACTATCCAAATTCAAGAGACCCGTGTAAGGGTAGAGACCGAGATCGCCCAGACTCAAGTGGCAATGGAAACGATGATCCCAGACGCTTATGATTTTGGGCAGATCGATACCCCCACTAACGACGATTGGCAACCGAGCATCGCGAATATGGAAGGCGCGTCAATGGCCTTAGCTCCGGTCGGTTGCTTCAGCATGGGCGAGACAGAAACGGATCAACAATGTTTTCCCGCGCCATTTTGGATCGATCAAAACCCTGTGACACAAGCACAATGGGCGCAAGTCATGGGTGAACCCGCGCCTAGCACAGGCAATCCGGTGACAGTCTCATGGACACAAGCCCTTAATTTTTGCCAAAGGCGTGGTATGCGCTTGCCCACCGAACGCGAATGGGAATACGCGGCCCGCGGGGTAGAAGGCTGGTTATATCCTTGGGGGGATCAAGCGGTAAATGGGAGTGGTGATCCGGCCTCTTGGATCGGCGCGATCGGTTTGTTCGGGGGTTTACCGGAATGGACTAGCACGATCTATAACCTTGAACAATTCCCCGCGCCTTATCAAGGGAATGACGGACGCGAGGATCTCACGGTGAATGCTTTAGCACGGGTGATCCGTGGCGGATCAACTGGGAATGCGGCGACTCGCATGGGATCACCGATCGGAGTCACCGACGGCATCAGCTTCCGTTGTGCGCGATCTTAATCTGCGGTGATCGCACGGCGATCTAGGGCTGCTAACACGTCCTTGATCACGGGCTTATTTTTGAAATACAGGACTTCTGTCGGCAAATCGTCTAAGCGTTGATCGCTCAAATTCACGCGCTCATAGATCAACAAGATCAAGTCGGTGCGGCCGGCGGCGCGGACTTTGGCTAATTTGCGCCTTAAATAAGTCGGATGCCAATACCCGACAATTTCAATCAAGGCGCGTCGTCCGTCCCGATGAGTCACGGTAAAGTCTGGGATCATCACCGTGTCACCTAACAAGATCACTTCGGACTCGCGTTGCAATGTCCAATGATCGCGTTGATCGCCGAACTTCTGGCTAAATTCTTCTGCAAAATCGCGCTCTAGGCGACTGTCATACAGGGGAGCGCGTCGGAAATGCGATTGTAACGGCGCGGTCTGATCCAAGCGGTAGATCGCGGGGGGACGGCCGCGCAACTGAATCCCGGCTTGCATCGTCCACCGATCGATCAAAAATAACGCGGGTAAAAAAGCGGCGAATTGCCGTCCGTAACGGGTGGTTGCATGGACAAACGGGGAGATCGCGCCGTCTAAGCGTACCTGATACCCCCCGTCGATCGGAGTCGCTTCAAACATCAGCTTAAACAGCTTGAGATAGCGCCAAAAGTCCTTAAACGAATCGGACAAGGTGATCGTCAACTCACCTGCCCAATATAGCACCCCCCGCGCTAACTCTAGGTGATAGCGGGCGATCAGGTCTTCCGGTGTCCACCGGATCGGAGTCGCGGTTAACAGCACCCGATCCGGTAAATCAGCGTATAACGCCGTTTCAATTTCGTCGGGTGTGGTCTGATGCGCTGTGGCGATCATCGCGATCAGGTCAGCGCGGGTGTGTGGTGTAAAGAGATCGCGATCGCGAAAGGCCGGCCCCTGTTTAAACAGCGACTCGCGTAACACCGACGGCACGATCACCGGAGTCGGCGCTGTCCACACCCCCGAATCAGCCAAGACTTTGGCAAGTCCGCGGATCACCCGATAATCGGTTTGATCGCCGATCGTGGTTTCGATCGCCTCTTGCCAAGCGGCGCGGGTCTGGCCGCGATGCGCTTCAAATTGCGCGATCAAGGCGGCCGCTGTGGTTTGCCACACGCGGGGATTGATCGTTTTAACCGTAAGTTGCCCGTCATGGATTCGCAAACGGGAGCGTATTAACTCACCCGTTAACATCGGATTTTCCTGATGTGGAGCGTGGGCGACGGCGTTGTGCTTTGCCTTCGTCAAGCGTATCACGCACGATCACCTCAAATAACACCGCGTGACGATTGCCCACCTTTCGTAACACCCGTCCCAAGCGTTGAATATATTCGCGGGCGGCCGATGTCCCACCTAACACGATTGCGATCTTGGCCTCCGGCACATCGACTCCCTCATTCAAGACGCGGGAAGTCACAATGGCTCGATATTGACGCTCTTGAAAACGGGCTAAAATGGTTTTGCGTTCAGCGGCCTTGGTGTGATGTGTCAAGGCGGGGATCAGATAACGTTCAGAGATCAAGTAAGCGGTTTCGTTTAATTCCGTGAAGATCAACACCTGTTCATCGATGTATTCGCGCAACAGTTGATCCAACAGATCCAGCTTGGCCGCGCATGACGACAGCAAACGCTGTAAACGTTGACGGGCCAACCAGGCCCGCCGGGCATCACGCTCAAAGGAACTCAAGCGCATCAATTCCTTTAACCAATCACGCCCGTGGGTCTTTTGTAATTGACGCGATCGGAAAAAATCGGCATAAACCGCATAATCGCGCTCATATACTGCGCGCTCATCGTGAGTCAAGTTCACGCGCAACCGTTCGGTGCGATAATTGGCCAGTTGTTTACCGACCAAATCCTCAATGCGTTGACTGTAGACGATCGGGCCGATCAACTGCTCAATCGGCCAACGTCCGTCACTCGCTTCTGGATAGGTGGCCGTGAGTCCGAGTCGACTCGGCGCGGGGGACATCAAGGCGGTTTCACCCCATTGTGGCGCGGGCAGATGATGCACTTCATCATAAATGATCAACCGGAATTGATCTCCCATGTCCGCGATCAAATCTCCAGCAGAGTGATAGGTGGTGACGGTGATCGGGTGGATCAATTTTTCGCCACCATAATACACGCCGATCGCTGTATCAAACGCATGGCTTAAACGGCTATACCACTGATGTAACAGATCAATCGTCGGAGCGATGATCAAGGTAGAGCGTGCCACTTGTGCGATCGCTTGGATCGCGACAAACGTCTTACCCGCGCCGGTGGGCAAAACGATGCTACCGCGTTGATCGGCCCGTTTCCAGGCGGTCAAGGCCTCTCGCTGATAGGTGTGCGGTTGGCGTGGATCATGGATCGTCAACGCGAGGGTTTGCCAACGCGGGACTTGATCGCGGACGTGTGCCTGTTTTAACCACAGGCGCAAATGGGCATAATGATAGGCTTCGCACCGCCAACGCCCTTTGATCCATTGGAACACCTCCGGCACGCGGGCGGATTGATCCACCTCATATAAGACCAACGTACCGCCTTGAAAACTTAGGGTTGCCATACGGACGACTCTTCATATTCGGTGCATAAGGCGCGTGCGGAATCGATCACAAAGGCGCGCAAGCTATCTGGTGCGATGATCCGCACATTTGCGCCCATGCCTAACACGCGGCGTTGACCTTCTTGTTCTGATTCAAAGGTGACGCGCAAGGTGACCGATCCTTCATGATCGGGCCCGCTGATCCGAGTATATGCGCCTTCCAGATAACCCGGAAAATACCAATAGAACGCTTGAGGGACAAGTAACACCACTTCATAACGCGGTGATCCGGCCGCCAATTGGTGGAATTGTTCCCGCGCATCGCGCCAATAAGCCGCTAGGTCAAATTGGGGATCACGCTCAAAGGTATCGGGTAATAAAGTCACCCCTTCAAACCGCACGACCCGATAACTCCGCATCGAGTCGCCGCCTTGTTTCTTGCCGATCAAGTACCAGATATTGGCCTTTGCCACGAGTCCGTAAGGCTCTAAGACTCGCGTCCATGCGGACCCTAACACGGGTTGATAACAGACTTCCACCAAACGATCTTGCCAGACCGCTTGTTGTAACAGTGGAAAAAAGCGGATCGGTTCGACCAATTGAAACCAATTCGCCGGATCGATATGGAAACGTTGACGCACGCGATCCACTTCAGCGCGCTGATTAGACGGCAGATCCGCAAACAGTTTTAGGAGCGCGTCAGTTTTTTCGAGGCCAAGGTCTTTGAGTGGCCCGGCTTCGCTAGACATAAACAGGGTTTGAAGGTCATTGCGCGAAAGTCCGGTGAGTGAGATCCGGTAACGTTCATCTAAGAAGATCCCGCCATGCGTACCGGGTTGGGTGTAGAGTGGAATCCCAGCACCGCTAAGCGCCTCTAGATCGCGATAAATCGTGCGTTCAGAGACCTCTAAATCGCGGGCTAAGTCGGCCGCGGTCATGCGGCCATGGGCATGTAACAGCAACATCAGAGAGATTAAACGATCTGCACGCATGATGATTTTGATTCCTGACAATGGGTGTCAAGAATCGCATTTTATCATAAAAGTATGGTTATCACACAGGAGAGAAACGGTTATGAACACGATCGTACAAGAAGATTTTGAGATTTTAAAAGGCACGTTGGAACTGCGCGCATCAATTTTTGATCTGTTAAGCGATGCCGATCTAGAATATCGCTTGCCGGGGGACAATGCCAGCATCCGGACGTTGTGTATCCAACATGGTGAGGTGATGCGCTCTTATATCGACTCATTTAAGCATTTCAAGCAAGATTGGCATTATCGGCACGCGCACACCGACTTGAATCTAACGGATTTGCGCGCATGGATCAACAATTTAGATGAAGAGTTGTTCACCACCTTAAGCGGGATGAGCGATACCGATATTCAAACACGCATCATCGATCGCGGTTTCCCATTGCCGCCCCGGATTCAGGTGCAAGTGTTGATCCAAGCGGCATTGATCTTCTGTGGCATGATCACGCCTTATTTACGCGCCTTGCAAAAACCGCTCCCAGAAAAATGGGTGCAGTGGATCGGGTAATCAATCAGTCGCATCCATAATATCATAACACCCTATCCTCTTGAGGATGGGGTGTTTTTGTGTTCAATGGTAAGTGGATCGTGTGTTACACGTTTATTAGTAATGCTTTTTACCAAAATTTGCAAATGATGCACTATTTGGGTTAATATAGGGCATCCTTGTTATATGACA
>JALOOG010000164.1 GCA_025454525.1 Anaerolineae bacterium
TTCGACAAATTCTTCGCGGATCACAAACACGCCGCCGCCGCCGCCACCACCGCCACCGCCTTTGATCACATCTAACACAAATTGCGTAAGATAGTCGGTGTTGATCGTGAGGGGGGTACTGGTTCGCACACCTAACAATTCGCGCCCATAGAACACCTCTAACAACGGTGACGGTTGGCTAAACTCGTTGCCTAGCGATAACACCGCGAGATCCACCAGCGAGATCCCCAACTCCGCCGCGACGGGTTCACCCGTGTAATCGGTGGTGCGTACTGTGTAGGTGATCGTATCACGCGGGCCAGCCAAGGGACGATCCGCCTCTAACGCGATCGTCAAGGCCTTACGCGAATTATCGACATTCAACTGTACATAACCCACCCGGAACGAGGCTACGGGATTAGTTTCATCCACCCCTTTGGCCAAAAACACCCCGACAAACACATTCGGCGCAAAATCTTCGGTGATCGGCACACGATAGGTGTACGAATTGCCTTCTAGGGTGATCCGTTCATAACGCAATACGTCGCCTTGTTCGATCGTGATCAACGCTTCCACCGCGCCTTGATACGGTGAGGTGATCAAAACCTCCGCCGTATCTCCGATCTGATAATCCTCTTGATCGGCGATCAACTCAATGCGATTGTTGTTATCGACGCGCCACTGCACATACTCGCCCCCAGATACCCACATCGTGGTTGAAGATCGAGCGGTATAGCCATTGGTATCGGTCACGGTAGCGATCGCTTTAAAGATCCCCCCGTTGGGCGGCACAAATTCATAGCGCGCTGTGCCGTCTGCATCAGTCGTCACGATACCTGAGGACACTGGGATCTCCTCAACCTCCGAGTCATAGGTGAGGCGGCCGGTCGCCGGATCTAAGGTCTGGACATTTGACCACCGCCGCTCTACCACTTCGATCTGGATCTCTTGATTCGCGATCGGTTGGCTCTCCCAATCCACCGTGATCAAGTTAAACGCTTGAGCCGTGCCGGCCGTGCCAACGTAACGTTCTGGTGCGATCCCAAGGTAAACTTCCGCTTGATGCACGATCACTTCAGTACGTCCGCTCACGGTTTGACCACTTGAATCGGTCACCGACGCTTGAATGTTCAAGATCTGACTGAAGTTAAAATCGCCTAATTCAGCGGGAATTTCGATCACCGCTTGGCCGTTGACATCTGTCCGTAACGTGCCAGTGGCGATCTGTTCTTCATAAAACGGATTCCGCCGCGTAGGATCATCGGTGTCTTCATTGAAGTCAAAGAAGTTATAGAAACCGCGTCCTTCATAGTCAAAGATCGTGGCATAACGGAAGATCTGATAATCCACCGTCGCATCAAACACCGGCCCACCGAAATAAAATTCCGTGTCTACGGTAACGCGCACCATTTCCCCTTGTAACACTTCCGGTTGTTCTGGTGTAAGCGTCACTTGATATTCTGGCAAGCGATATTCTGCCACATCAAAGAAGATGCTATTGGTGATGCGGCCGTATTGGGTTTCAACCGGAAGTTCAATCGACAGGTTGTAACCGCCTAAACGGGCATCGATGGAGAGCGGGATCTGACCGCTGACCGTACCAAATTCGGTTAATGCAAATTGGTCTTCAAACACAACCGTGCCTTGATTATCGAACAGGCGGATCGTCACTTCCTCAAAGTCCGGTACAGGGTAGCTGAGGCCGTCTTTTTCACGCACGATCGCCCGGAAGTAGATCGGTTGTCCGGGGCGATAAACGCTGCGTTCGGTATACAGATAGGTGCGATATTGATCCGGATAGAAGTTGTAACCGATGTCAAACCGCCAAGGATCAACTCCGTCATCCCATTCGATGAAACTTATGCCAAAGTTTTCGCCGTCATTCAAAACGACGGTTAACGGTTGATACAGATCTGGCGATCTTTCGATCGTAAACCGGGCCACCCCTTGCTCATCGGTGGTTGCGGCGATCGCGATCTGATCAACCCCATACAGTGAAATTGGCACACCGGTCAGCGGTTGGCCGGTGCGAACATCGGTCGCCCACACCAAGACCTCATTCACCGACGATTTCATGGTCAAGTTGGCCGTGCCGACCACCAGAAAATGACGTTGTTCGGAATAGCCTAATTCTTGCGTTTCGTCCGCGCTCACCCCTAACAGATAGATGCCGGGTGGTAAGGCCCCACCGTCTAATTGGATCGCGGGGGTGATCGGGGTGATTTCGGGGCCGGAAACGGTGACTTCAAAGAAGTATTCTTCGCCCAACCCTTCGGCAACCCAAGCGGTATCGCCGTCTCGTAAGCTGATTTGCCACCAATAGATGTTATTGGCACAAATCGGGCCATCGAGGATCAAGAAGCTGTAATCAGCATAGAGCAGATCGACGATCTCGCCGTCGGGGGGGGTGGCGCGGGCGCGCAACGGATCGGGGGTGACGATCACCCGTGCTTGATCGCCGATCTTTGCGCGTGGGGATAAGGCCCCTTCACAGACGACGGGTTCAGTCGGACTCGTGGCGGCGTTATTTGAAGGGGCAGCCAGATCCAAGAGTTCATAACGCAAGACGTTTTCCGGTGCAACACTCGGAATCGTCCACGATTTTACGAGGTTTTGGGCGCGGGGGGCGTAATTGCTGGTGAGCGCGTAATATTCACCCAAGGTCAACGCGCCGATGAAATCCGCCTCCGGGACGACATACAACTGAAGATCCAGTTGAGAGACATTGCGATGCGTGATAAACAGGCCGGTGGTTTCGCGCCCCGCGTCATAAAACCCGACCGGCCCAACGGGTGCAACCAAGTTCAACTCCGCGTCATAGGCCATGGTGGTATAGCTAAACGTATACACATCGCGGATCGTGTTACCGTAGATGTCTTCTGCACCGGGATTGATTGTGATATTATACGTCGTGCTAGGTTCAGCGCTAAATTCCACCGAATAGCTATCGTTCCACTCTTGATAGAAGAAGGTCGGAGGCACAACGGGCGCGGGATTGATCACGATCTTGTCTGGTAGCGTCTCTGGGTTCATCGGGGAGGCAAATATCAAGCGAAAGCCGCCATACGGACGAGCCAATGTGCCGTCACTGGGATCGGTGCTGACAATGCGGGGAAGCGGCACGGTGGTGAAACCTGACTCAAAGGCCGCGAGTGTGGCCTCACCCACTAAGGCTTTCACCTCAAACGCGGGAAAACCGAACAAGTAAGTGGTATCCAAGCGCAAATTGCTATCAGGGGTAAAACCGAAACCGGTGCGATCTTCATTCCATTCAAAGGTGCCGGAGACCGTGCCGGAATCGGCATTGAACGGACGTAAGTAGAAATTCGCCTCTAAGCTGGCCTGATCGATCGGTTGATTAAAGGTCACTTGGATCGTGGGTTTCAGACGAATCCCAAGCGCATCAAATCCCGGAATTGTCTCCAAGACGACGGGTAAGGCCACGGTAAAGCTAAAGGTATAGGGTTGGCCTAACGGTGCGCCGTCCACTCCGCGCACATCATCCACTGTCACCGTATATGTTTGACCGCCGCCCCAAGCGATCGCAGGACGGAACAGATAGATCGCGGTGTTTAACCATTCACCCGTGCCTTCGATCGGCGGGTCAATGGTGATCGGCGTTGGTAGATCTGGCGAATCGCTCACCACACCTAACGGCACCACCGGCCGATTAAAGACGATCGTTAACGGGGAGTCCGCGGTGACATCCACCGAATCGTTACCCGGTAAGGTACTGGTGACGCGGAGTACGCCGGCCGCTAAAAATTCTAAGCTGACATCATTGGTTAAAGCAGCCCCGTCTTGACCGCGCAAGCGATCCGCGTCAAGCGTCAAGGTGTAACGGGTGTCTAATTGATACGGTTGATCCGGCGTAAAAGTGAGCGCAGTGCCGTCACAGGTGATCGCGCCTTCGATCGCTGGAGTCAAAGACACCGACGGATCCACGGTCTCGCACGCGAGATCCCGGTCAAAATAAACGGTAATCGGTTGTTGCGCGCCTAATTCTGACCCGATTAACGGATCGCTATCGACGACTTGTAACACCCCGATCGGCCCAGGTGTTTCTTGGGCGGTAATCGGAGTCCAACTGATGACCATAGTCAATAACAAAAACAAGCTCAATCGTTTGATCATATTGCCCTCTCTTGCAGTACGAACATAGGTTGATTATAGGTCAAACTTGGCAAAGGGTAAAACAGCGTTGCCTAATCGTAGGCAAAGCGTCATGTGAAATTCCGCGATCGGACTATACTGAAAGAAAAAATCAATGAGGGGCAGCGATGATCCTAAAACCGATAGCACTCCTATTGTTTATGGTGATTAGTTTATCGATCGGTGGTCTTTCGTCTGGGCAATCCGCATTTCAGGTGGAAGTGGTGGTCGAAAGCGCGTTTACCCGCTTGTTACCCACCACCCAAAGCGCGCAAGCGGCTTCAGTTTTTATCGGGGATCGTTTGATCGCGATCGGACGTAACGCGGACGGCAATTGGTTTGAGGTACAACGACTCCGTGGCACACGCATCGGTTGGATCACGCGCCAATTCTTGGATTTTGAATTTGATCCGATCGGGCTGCCGATCACCGACGGGATCACCGGCCTAAAAGGCCCTACCCCAGTCGTTGAACAGTACGGGGTGAGTATCTTGATCTTGGTAGAGGTGAATTTGCGTGCCGATGCCAGCACCCGTAGCGCCACGATCGATGTTGTGCCACATAGTTCAATCTTGCCTTTATTGGAGATCTACCCAGATCTGACTTGGGTGAAGGTGAATTACCTCGGTAACATCGGCTGGATCGCCGGGTATCTGGTGCGATTACCGGAAAATTTGGGCGATGTACCGCGCACACCGGGGGTGACCGGTGTTCCGGGCTTTCAATTGGTGGTGATTCCTCCGGAGATCCAACGCGCTCAATTGCAACGTTTGCGGGAGTTTGTCATCTCACGTAAGCGCGTGGCCGATGATCTGGCGGGCTTTTGGGCGTTGGTAAATCGGGGTGATATTGTGCCGTGTACCCCGCCCGGGTTGTTAGAAGAACAATATAACGCCACCTTTCAAGATTATCGAGAATTGCCGGAATTGCGCCGTTACTTGCCGCGTATCCAACAGGCGATCGATTACCTCAATGCCTCATTGCGCGTCTTACAACCGTGTGGCACTTATACCCAGACAGAGGTGAATAGCGCTTACGCGGATGCGGTGAATGCCAAGGTGATCTTTGATGCGACCTTGCTGGCATTGGATAACCTTGATCAGAACATCATCCCGCCGTCGGGTGCTACACCGATCCCAACCGCCACCAGTGGGACTCCTTAAGGAGTCCCACCTCCATTCGGCTTAGTGGCCATAGCGTAAGAGGGCCTGATAGACGGCATTTGCGCCAAACTCTAATGAACTGACTGGGATACGTTCATCGGCCGCGTGGATCGTGGCGGCGAAATTAAAATCTTCGGGTAACAGCATCGGCACAAACCCGTAGGTTTGAATGCCTAACTTTGAGAAGATCCGTCCGTCAGTTGCGCCCGATACGATATATGGCATCGGAATCCCACCCGGATCGGCATCGGTCAAAATGCCGGAAAGCATCTCAAACAAACTGAGATCGGATTGTGGGGTGAAGTCATCATCGATCAAGACCGTAAACTCGGCATCGGCACTCACGGCGCGCAATTCCGCTAAAAATTCTTCGGTGGTGACACCCGGCGCTAAGCGTCCGTCAAGATCCACATGGACTTCCGACGGGATCACGTTGATTTTGGTGCCGCCTTGTACCATAGTGGGATTAGCGGTATTGTGCATTAAGGGATCGAAGATGCGTGCGGTATTGCCGATCTGATCAAGGATCTGATCGGTTTGTGCCGGATCAAGCAAGCGTAATATCAAGCTTTTGACGGGTTCATCCGATTCGCGACTGATGATCTCGATCATCTGTTGTACGATCGGGTGGACTCGCACCGGAAGGCGTTGTGCGTCTAAATGGCTCAAGAATCGGCCCAATTTGCCCATTGCGGTTCCGGTATGACGCATCGCGCCATGTCCGCCCGCCCCGCGAAAAGTCGCTCTAACGGTGCAGACGCGCCGCTCAGCGACCATGATCGGATAAAAGCGTTTTGATCCGATATACATCGAAAAGCCGCCGAATTCGCCTAACGCATATTTAACTCCGGCGAATTGTTCGGGATGTTGTTCCACCAGATAACGTGCGCCGTATTGTCCACCGACCTCTTCATCGCTCACCAAGGTGAGGATCACATCACCAGCCAACTCGCGCCCTTCGGCCTTGGCACGCATCAAGGCAGTGATCAACATGACATCGGGGCCTTTCATGTCTAATGCGCCGCGTCCCCAGACATAGCCGTCTATCAGATCGCCGCTAAATGGCGGTCGCTGCCAAGTTTGCCCCACGGTCGGCACGACATCGACATGACCATATAACAACAGAGGGGGCGCATCCCCGCGGCCTTTCAGACGAGTGATCAGATTAGTGCGATCCGGCGTTTTACCGACGATCAGCGTCTCGAAGCCGGCCTCGCGTAACAATTCATCCACGTAAGCGATACAGGCGGATTCATTACCGGGGGGATTGGTGGTATCAAAGCGGATCAAGTGTTGTAACAATTCAGCGGGACGTTCATAAATTGCACTCATGGGAAAGGCCTCCTAAGGTTGATGTGAGCGTAATACTTGCCCCGTGCCGGAGAGGGTATATGTCCCTAAGGCGGCGGGGATCAAGACGGTTTGACCCGTGTTAAATGAGACCGGATCGCCTCCGCTCCAAGTGATCGTCACCGTGCCATCAAGACAAGTCAAGGCGTGAAAACGGCGGCCTTCGGTGTCAAATGAGCGGGAAATTTGATCCAACTGTTCGCGCCAAGTGACAAAATAGGGGCCTTGGAGGATCGGCTGATCGGGTACAAAATCACGGGTAATCTGGGGCAAGATCGCGATATTCGAGACGGTGAGCGCTTGATCGACGTGCAAGGGACGAGGCGTGCCGTTGAGATCCATGCGACCCCAATCGTAGAGGCGATAGGTGGTATCCGAACATTGTTGGATCTCATAAAGGGTGAGGCCCGGCCCAATCGCGTGGATCGTGCCGGCCGGAATATAAAACACATCTCCCGCGTTCACTTCGGCATAAACCAGATAATCCTCTAACTGATTTTCGCGGATCGCAGAGGCCATCTGTTCGCGAGTCGTGCCGGATTTTACGCCGATCACCAAGCGCGCCCCTGGTTCGGCGTGAATGATGTACCAAGCTTCGGTTTTGCCGCGTGCTTGTGCTTCTAATTGGGCGGCGAAATGATCATCCGGATGCACTTGGATCGAGAGCCAATCCGCCGCATCTAAAAATTTTGCCAACAGGGGAAAACCGTCTTGTGGGTTGTTGTGTGGGCCGATCAAAGCTGCGCCTTGGGTGAGGGTCAATGCGCCGATCGTCTGACCGGCCCATGCCCCATTGATCACGATCGAGGTATCATGCAGTTCCCATGATTCGCCGTAAGGGTCATCGGTTGGTAACAATTTGCCTAAGGTGTGCGCCAACTTGCGTCCGCCCCACACTTTGACATATAAGCGTGGTTCTAACAACAACGGATACATATCCCATCGCTTTCTGGTCTAAAATTGACTTTAAGCGTTTGATTGTAATCCGTATTGCTCAAAATAACGATGTTGAAGCGAGATCTAACAAGACCGCAAAGCGTAGGGCAAGCGTCGGTTGCGAGTTCGATCAAAACGGCGTAAAGTAGGATTAATGTTGATCGATGCAAAGGACGGCTATGAGGCACTATGACTGCATCCCGCGCTGTTACTCTTGTTGATCATCGTCCTGTTCGCACGCTCCGCCGCACAAGACGACTTGATCCCGCTGCCCACCGATGAAAGCACCGCCGATCTTGACCCAACACCGATGTTCATCACCGAGACTCCCACCGTCGAAACCACACCCATTATCACAGATCCGCTAACCTTGATCACACCATTAGATAGCACCACGACGATCTTATCTTGGACAGCGCATCCCGACGCGGTGATGTACCGCGTGATCTTCTCGCGAGAGGGTCAAACCGTGTTACGAGTTCGCGTGAATCCGATCAGTTGTGCAAATGGGACCTGTACGTTAGACCTCACAGCGCATCCGCGCACGGTTGGTTTGCAAAGGGGTATACGTTACCGTTGGCAGGTCCAAGCGATCTTACCGGATCAACGAGTCACGAGTCCCGTTTCACGGATTCGACTCTATTCTCCCGTCATCTCTCTGAGTTCAGGGTGC
>JALOOG010000165.1 GCA_025454525.1 Anaerolineae bacterium
TATGTTCTAGTCTGTCAGACCTCCCAATTATTTCGAGCACATTTGCAGCGACTATATCATTAATGCAAGACTTGTTCGTAAAAGTTAAACTGGCTCTATAATAAAATACCGTTTGAAATTACTCTAAATATTTTTCGAATTGTATAGGATCGGGCATGGCACCTCGCTACAGATGCCGCTGTTGATGGGTCAGTGAGCACGTTGAGTACTGACAGTAGAAAAGTTAAAAAATGATGAATAGCAAGCACTGGTCGTCTGTCATCTCCCCGCACCATACAGACATAAAAAGCCTTTCAACAGTATGGTGGCTGCATGAACGGAGTGTCTCAATCAGTTCATACTTACTGGTTGTGGTTCATCAACGCCTACCCCTACGCCTATACCCTTTGCTTGTGATTTTAACTCGGCTAATCCTATATCTATCGTCTTTGACTCGGTTACAAGCGCAAATAATCCGCAAACCCGCGCACTGTTGTGTGTACGGAATCCAGAAAATAGGCTTATTGACTTGACCGTTATCCTTAAACAAAATGGAGGTTTAACGTTTGGTGAAGGTGAAGAAGACATTCAAGAATTGATTCTACTAAATCAAGAGAGAACTGCACGTTATAGCGCAAGTCTAGACGTTAACGATACGCGTGTTATCCCTTTCATCATGAACAGAAGCACACAACCGGGGAGAGTTCGGCTTGACATTGATGTAGAAATTGACGGGAATGTTGTCTCAGATCTAGGCAGTGAGGTGTTTATTCTTGTCGGCAGTGTTCCTGAATTTTCAGGCGATGGTGATCAAAATTTAAGTGTTCTTACTGAAGTTTCTGAAGATCCGTTGGCAACCTTGGTCATTTTTGTAAGGAACTCATCCGATAAAGTTATGGTGATGGAACCAGAAATTCGCGGGTTTACCGCATTACGAATAGGGAAATCGGTAGATAGTACCTCTCCAGAAGAAGGGGTTCAGATGCTAACTTTGCCTACCGTGGAGCTTTATCCTGGTGAAATCCGTAGTTATCGAGCGCGTGTGATGTTAACGCCTGACCAATATCCTGGACGATATACTGTTCAAGTGCGTTTAATCAGCGATGGGCAAACGGTGTCCCAAACACTTTTACCGATCTCCGATGGGCGAAATGAGTATGACCCCCCAATACTGATTGGTGATGATGCGGATGGTACAGGGTTGTATGTTGAGGCGATCACAATCCCAGAGGTCGTTAATTTCGGCGCTTCCGCTGACGATCCACAGGTGGTTGTGTGGGTAGAAAATTTACAGACAGAACCTATTGTGCGAGATTTTGAAGTCACGATTAGTCAAACAGCAAGAGATGTCCGTTTTGCTGGTGCTGAAGATCTCCCATACAGGACTTTTGCCTTCTTACGTCTTGGCCCACAAGAAGGCGCGATGTTGATTTTCCCGTATGAACCTACCACAATTGTAGTAGGACAGCGCAATTTTGTTATTACTGTACGGGATCGGGATAACAGCGAACTGACAAAAACCGCTGTTACCACCGTAACATTTGGTCAGTGAAACGATGCAAATGTCCTGTTTTACACTTTTACGGCGGCAATACTGGGTATATGGCTTGATTTTACCGTTGTTGATAGGGATTGGTGTTTTGAGCGAGTCCACTGTTAACGCGTTTCCGGTGAGAACGTTTACACCAACGTATTCGGCTACACCTTTACCCACTTGGACTCTAACCCCAACACTCACGTATACACCTAACGTTACGTCAACCCCCGAACGTACACGTCGACCAACACGAGTTGTGTCAGTCCGAACCCCTGTTTCCGCCCAAACTTCAACACCGGTATCTTCTAATATGCCTTGCCCAAATGCACCACCGACTTATGTTCGCATTGGAGATACTGTTGTTGTTGATCTTGATAGCCGACAAAACGCCACACGGATTATGACAGCAGATCTATGTGGTGCGAATTGTACTATCGCTCAAGCCTATGATGACGAACAAATGACGATTATCCGAGGTCCACAATGTGGGCAATATCGAAGTAGAAATGTCTGGTACTGGTATGTACATCATCCGAGATTGAATATTTGGGGATGGACATTAGAAGGGGTACAGGGCGATAGATGGTTATGTTCTCTCGATAACCCAAATTGTGGACGGTAAACCAATGGTGAAACCCGAATTCTGAGACTACTGTGCGAACGCATAGCACGTCGTAAAAATCGGGAATCATGACGCTATGCCGTCAGCTAATGGGGTTTGATGATGAGCATCTCATCGCCCTACAACAGACATTAGAAGATGACCGTTAAACGCAACGGAATGCCGCATAACCAGAAAATTTTCAACGGAGAATCACAGCTTTAGAGAACGCGATACAGCGTTGGAAAATGCCCCTTCCCCAATCATACAATCCAACATTCACATACCCTCCCCATGGGCATCATCGATTGGAGGTGTAAACGATATGAGAAAATTATTTGTTGGGTGAGATGCGGAACTCACCGATTTAAACACGCATGTCGTGAAAATGCGGCAAGGCAAACTAGAGATATGCTTTATCTCCAACGACACAGGCACGGGTAAATCTGCACTGATTCATCCATTTGCCGAAACCGATGTTCGTCTTAAAATCTCGCTTATCAAGTGACTTACTTTAAATTGTGTTGAAAAAGCGTTAAGCCCGATCTATACAGCAATCAAGCCCACACCAACTGCTAATACAACGATGAAATTATCAACGCTATAATCAATTCAAGAGGGGAGAACAACAAATGATGACCAATAACGACGATAAAACACTACCACAACGTCCCGATAAAATTCGCCGTACCCAACAAATTCCGGCCGAATGGGCCGAACAAACCAGTGGTGGGGCAACCGCTGCCCCATGGCGTGAAATTGTGTTGATCATCCGCGGAGTCGTGGAGCGGATTCCCTTAGAAGACGGGTTTTCAGTCTTGTTAGGGCGCTCTGAACCTGAAGAAAAATTTCGCCCAGACATTGATTTAGGGATTTACGGCGCATTTGAGCGGGGCATCTCGCGTCGTCATGCCCGGTTATTTATGGAAAACGACACGCTTTACGTTGTGGATCTGGATAGCACCAACGGCACCTATCTATCGGGGACGCGCATTCCACCACACACACCCACTCCCCTTGCGTTACATGACGATCTGCAACTGGGTACGTTACATATTAAAATCATCCTCAAGTAAGTAGCCACGCCTCTGGTGATCCTTCCAGTGTTCTGTTCTAACACAATATTACAAGTTTAATTTCTAATGAGAGTTCGTTATCCGTGAAGTCTTAATTTTGATTCTTGTGGTTCAATAGACACAAGCTTAAATCACAAGGATCGGAGATCCCCATGAACCAATTAGACGATGTTACCTTGCACCAACAACGGGAGCGGCTCATACAGCGACTTGAGGAACAAACCCTGGTTTCGCCCACTTATTCCGGCGTAGAAGAGAAAGAGATCGTCTTAACGGTGCGTGGGGTACGTGAAGCGCACAAATGGAGCGAGTCATTTTGTGTGGTGTTGGGGCGTACTGGGCGTGATGATCGCTATCCGTTGGATATGGATCTCACCATTTACGGTGCATTTGATCGGGGCATTTCACGTCGTCATGCCCGCTTGCATGTCGAAAATAATCAACTTTGGGTAACGGATCTCGGTAGCACCAACGGCACCTTTATCAATGATCAACGCCTAACACCCCATATCCCCACCTTGATCACGCTAAACGACGATTTAAGATTGTCCTCGTTAGGGATCAAGTTAAGCTTTCAATAGATCCAGCAGATTTTAATAGGATGAGGCGCAAAGCCCCTTGTTTTTGTTGATCGGGAAGGGCGTTGGTTCGCCCTTTGTTTGTTTAACAGTGTGTTAAAGCGAAATTGGGCCATACTCGCTAGAGTCTTACGGAATATTTTAAATGAGGGGGGATAACTCATGACATCCGTACCACTCTCGGCCGAGTCCGCTGTTGATGAAGCCACGTATCGCCGTCGTGTCCGCGCTTGGACACTCTACGATTGGGCAAACTCCGCGTTTGCAACCACGATTCTTGCTGCGGTTCTGCCCACCTATTACAGTCAAGTGGCCGGGGCGACCTTGCCTAGTGCCAATATCGCAACCGCTTATTGGAGTCTCACCCTAAGCTTTTCGCTCTTGTTATCGGCGATCATTTCACCGATTTTAGGCACCGTTTCGGATATTATACGCGGGAAAAAAGCGTTTTTGTCGATTTTTGTCACGATCGGCATCATCGCTACGGGGTTGATGGTGTTGGTCGATACGGGGGATTGGATTCTCGCCTCAATTTTGATGGTCTTTGGGCGCTTTGGCTTTACCGGATCGATTGTGTTTTATGATGCGCTTTTGCCGCATGTGGCCAAACCAGAGGAACAAGACTCGGTCTCCGCACGGGGCTTTGCAATGGGGTATCTGGGAGGCGGGCTGCTCTTGGCGATCAATATCGCGATGATCTTTGCCCTTCCCGGCACTTGGGGGCCGCGCCTCTCGTTTTTATCCGTGGCGATCTGGTGGTTGATCTTCACCATTCCCCTGTTACGCGATGTCCCAGAACCTCCCGCGGCCACCGAAAAGATCAAGAACTGGGTAAGCGCGATCGTCCCAAGTCTACGTCGGATGCGCGATACGTTAAGGGAGATCCGCCATTATCGTGAACTGTTTAAATACCTGATCGCTTTTTTGATCTACAACGACGCGATCGGCACGATCATCGGTTTAGCCGTCATTTATGGCGCGGAGTTAGGTTTCGGCACGATTGAGCTGATTTTAGCGCTGTTATTGGTGCAATTTGTCGGTATTCCGTATAGCTTGATCTTTGGACGTTTGCCTAATGATCAAGACCCACGCCGACCGCTGTATCTGGCGTTTGTGTTATACAACTTGATCGCCTTACCCCTGTTCGGATTGACCTTGAGCCGGGCGTTGCCTGCTGATGTCAGTGGCGCACGTCAACCCAGTTACGAAAGCATCGATACGTTCTTTGGCACGGGGACATATCCCGCCGATCAAGGGGTATTCGGTGGGACATGGAATGAGATCATCGTCCCCACCAATCAAACCGGCACCGATCAAGAGGTGTTGTACTTGGTGAGTCAAGATCCCGCTGCCCGCTTTGATTTTCCGCTGAATGGTCAAAATATCGATATTTTCTATGCCTCTGGCCCCACCTACGGCAACTTTAACGTTTTGGTCAACGAGGTGCCGCTGTTGGATGAGGACGGCTTACCCGTGATCCTTGAAGGTTTTAATGAGACCGAACGCTACGGCAATGTCTTAGAGATTAGTCTCGCTGAACCCGGTCAATATACCGTGAGCTTAATCGGCACAGGATCGGGCGGGATAGCGATCAGTGAGGTGCAGATCGCTGAACCGGTGCGCGAAAATAGTCTCCCGTTGATCTTCGCACTCTTGTTAGGGGTACAGGTGATCGGGGTAGCGTTTACGTTCGTATTTGGGCGCTTCTTTGCTCCCTTAGCCAATACCCTGAACACCAAGCGTAGTATTGTGGTCGCTTTGGTCTTGTATACCGCGATCGCGATTTGGGGTTTCTTTGTCGATACGACAGTTGAATTTTGGTTCTTGGCATGGATGATCGCGATCGTACAAGGGGGCAGTCAAGCGCTTAGCCGGAGTCTATTTAGCGCAATGTCTCCAACGCTCAAAAGTGGCGAATTTTTCGGGCTGTATGGGGTCATGGAAAAGTTTTCCTCAGTGATTGGGCCGTTGATCTTTGCCTTTGCGGCCACGCAATTAGGCAGCAGTCGCCCCGCTATTTTGAGCTTGATCTTGTTTTTTATCATCGGCGGATTTTTGCTGTTACGGGTGAATGTGGAAGAAGGAATCCGCGTAGCACAAGCAGAAGATGCCGCGGTGATCAAAGCTGCCACTTCCTAAAAACAGACGGGTGCGTGGAGAGGATAAGATCCACGCGCCCTACTTCTTAAAGCGCGTTGAAGCGTCCGATTAACCATTCGACGATCAACAATTCGGTTTCGACGGCATTTTTAAGGATCTGGGTGCCGTGGCCGACTCCGGTTAACGATTGATAAAACGCCTCCCCTTGCGCTAAGGTGCGGAGTTCTTGCGCGATCTGTGAAGTGGTCGGATCATCCGCGCTGGCCGCTAAAAACAACGGGCGTGGGTTAAACGTCGTCATCGCTTGCACCAACGGATCACGTTGACCCGGGGAGAGCAGAACCGCCAGATCACAACGCGGCTCTTGTGAACATCCGATCAAGGCCGCATCTGCCCCGGTACTCGCACCAATCACCGCGATGCGTTGAGCATCCACCGTCGGATCAGCTGTCAAGCGATCGATCATCGCGCTAAAATCGCCTGGTAACATCGGTAAGCGGCTCTCCACCAGTAACACCGTAAAACCCGCGTTCTGTAAGATCACCGGAAAGCCGGCCCAATCATCCAACGGCCCGCCGATCAACAGCACCCCCGGCCCAAGGGTGTCGCTAAGGGACGGATACCACTCGCCATTGAGCGGAGTGCCGTTGACCGTGTTGATCGTGATCAAGGATGGGCGTTCTCCGCTAATTAAGGTGGTTTGAGGTAAAAATTCCGCCTCATTAGGCAGTGCTGCCGCGGTTGGATTGTTAAACCCTTGCGAGTCCAAAATCGCAAAATCATCGGGGATCGGGGTAGGGGGACGGATGTCAAAGGTTGGTGAAGCATCCAATGGCGGAATATCACGGGTTGGGGTTACGGTGGATACGGGGGGGCTATCGCAAGCCGATAAGATCAACGTGAACAATATGAGCAAACGTTTCATCTAGATTGATCCTGTTTCCCTGATTGGTAAGCCTTATTGAATAGTCATATCGCAAGATTCTGCACTTCCCTAGCGTCCCCAAGATAACCTTTAAGCTAAGTGAAACCTGCTAAAGCGGTAAAAACTGATGCGTTATTATTGTTTTGATTCCATACCATTTCAGTTTCCAATTACCGATCTTGGCGACATCATCCATTATACTGCACTCAACCCCTTCAGTAGCTGACAGGGGGCAGTCTTGGGTGCGGCAGTAGGGGCGGCAAAGGGAAAAAAATTATTTCGGCGACAGCGGCAACGTGGTTAGGCGGATCGTAAGATTGCGTCAAGCCAACACAAAAAGGCAAAAATAAGCTGAAAGTGTCCATTCATCCGATCCTCCTGAGGGTGATCCCGGTCGTCTTGGATCGATGATAGCACAGATGAGCGGGAAATTCGTAACATTTGTCTGTATTTTTCGATTTTTTATGAACCACAGAAAACACAGAAGTAGGTACAGAAAAGTTTCTCCTGTCCAACCTGGCCCTAGCCCTCACCCAACCATGGCTGAGGGGGCGATAGTAAAGTCAGGAAGGAGGGGACGCAGCCAAGAAGGCTTGCCGCCCTTCCCGAAATAAGCTCCAACGACGGACATATACGCCATCAGCGCGGCGTTTGAGGGCTGCGCCGCTGAAGAATCGCCCCCCCATTGCCAACCATGCGATTTGAGGTCACGGAAGGCTTGCTCAATCCAGATCCGTCACCCTCCCCACCACCATTACTCCAAACGCCGCTTTCAGTTTGGTTTCGTCCACCCCCAACACGACCGTTCTCGGCTTTCACCACGCTCCCCTTCCAGCCTTGAAAGAACGCTTTCATCGGCTGGGGTTGAGCGATGAACCGCTGTAACCGTCGCCGCTTACCCCCGCGATTTTGCGGAGTTGACTACTTTGGGCGCGCCCCCCCGCAACTGAACCAAGACACGTTTTCCCGAAAATGGCGGCTGACCCCTCCATGTCTTGCTGCTTTTCTTCACCCACTGGTATAATTTTCTCAGGTTCATCAGGTTGACCTTTTTGTTGTGGTGACAAAGAGTCTTCCAGATGAACCTTCTTTTTACTACTGTCGCCCCGTCAGCCATGCATGGTGGAGGGCTAGGGTGGGTTGGACGCAAAAAAACTTTCCTAATGCGACCAACACACTTTACACCCCTTCGATCAACGCGATCTCATCGGGGTCTAAGCCATAAAGGGCATAAACGGCCGCGTCAATTTTGCCGTCTACCCGCGTGATTTCTTCTAACAACTCATGCCGCCGATCACTAAGTGAGTCGCTGTGTTGTGCGTGTGCTTGTTTCAGTTTCAACATGCGATCTACTAAGGTGACGATGTGATCGTGTTGGGATTTTTGGGACGGATCGGTAAGATCCAATTTGCGGATCGGGATCTTTAACACATCTTGC
>JALOOG010000166.1 GCA_025454525.1 Anaerolineae bacterium
TTGCGCGGCATATTGCCATTGCGCCTCGGTCGGTAGGCAGATCTGCTCACCCGTCACCTCGCTTAACCACAGGCAAAACGCGATCGCCTCATACCACGATACCCCGACCACCGGTTGCTCCGCGCCGTTCCATTGACTATTTTGCCAATAGCGCGGTTCGATCCAAGGCTTACCCGTTTCCACCAATTTTCTCGCTGTTGCATCCCAATCCCACCCCTTCAACCGAGCTTCCCATCCGGCGGTTGTCCACCACCGCTCCTCACGATACCCGCCCGCATCCATAAACAAACGAAATTGCGCGTTGGTGAGGGGATATTTGGCGATCCAATAGCGCTCCGTCGGGATCGTTAAGGTGACTGACTCGTCCGTTTTCATCGTCCCCTGCCCGCCCGGAATTTCGATCCATGCAAACGGCGCGGGCAACAGGTCAACGCTACCGGGACGTGCGGGTTTCGGGGTGGGGGGCGTTGGTATGGGTGGCGCGGGTTGCAGAGGTGTTTGAGAGGTCGTTTGCCCTGATCCGGCACGAGTCGCAAATTCGCGTGGATCGAAGATCCCATCCACATAATCGTTTGGGAACAACGCTTGATAGGCCGTCCACTTGCGCTTAAAGATCAGCGTGGGGCTGCGATGTTCGACCATTTCGATCAATTCCGCATAATGGCGGATCATCTTCAGCCAATGGGTGGCCGCCTCGGCGTAATCTTCATCATTGCGTCGCACCAACGCATCAAAGTGTTTTTCCGCGTCGGCAAACGCCAACCGTTCCGCATAATCACACGCCGCGGCGTACAAGGCATGATTGCTGCCATGCACGCTCTTACTATCGGGATTCAGCGGGCGTTTTGCGTCAATATCGCGTGGCCAAGCGCGTTCAAATACCTCCACCGCGCTCTGAAATTTTCCGTAAAATTCGGTGGAGACATAAAACAACAATTGCGTTTGTGCTAACCATGCCGGGACAAGCGGCCATGTTTCCTTAGGCAAGTCATAGCGCCCGGATTGCGGGTTCAAGATAAACTCACCGTCTAATACCACCGGGATGATCGGGCGGTTGCGTTTGTGGGCATATTCCAATTCCGCCAGACACACCTCGCTTTGCAAACTGGCGCGTGAGAGGTGAAATACAAACATATCACACCCGATGATCGCATCCACGATCGCGTCCCACCAATTCGGACTCGCGGGCGGCAAGTTGTATTTGTCTTGCCAAGTGAAATAGCGGGGTGTGCCGTCATCGTACTTCAATAACGAGAGATCGCGGGCAATTTTATCCACTTGGGTCGCGTCCACACTTCGATAGCTGATAAACAGCTGTTTGGTCTTAGGGATCATGAATCTACACTTTACACCGGGTCACAATAGATCCGATTATGACGATTTTTCGGTATTATTGCAACACGCCTTGAAGCTGACAACGGCTCAAGCACAAGCGTTTTTTGGCAGATCGAAGGGCATTCCCATCATGTTGTGATTGAACGAAATAAAACATTGGAGTTGATCGCCCCCACTTCCAAGCTATCCCAACAAACGCCCTCACCGATGAAGACCACCTCCCCATCTCACGCGGGCCTGTTCCCTGCCCTAAGGGCCAGAGAAGGGGCTGTAAATTAAACTCACAATGGCTCATAACAGCTCTTTTTCTCCGTTCTCTCTCAGTAACCTCAGAAAAACACCCCACCCATGGAGAGGGATCAGCCTATATCACGCACGCCAATTCCCTCCCCATGTATGGGTGAGGGCTAGGGTGGGGTTGTGATTTAAGTTCCAAAGGCTCACAAATGACCTTTAACAACTCATAACAGTTCTTTCCCTATGTTCTTCCTCTGTGTCCTCTGCGTTCTCTGTGTTCTCTGTGTTAAATCTTTTCACGGCGACTTTGCTGATAAAAATCAACCCCCAAACTCGTCACATTTGTTACGATTTTTTCCACTTTCCATGCTACGATCGTTCTCGTTCCCTTTACCGGAGGATCACGATGGCCCATACGAACACCCTACCAACCCGCGATCTTTTTCGCATCAGCTTCACGCTCAAGATCGCTTGTCTCACCCGGCGTGACCTAGCGCGTCAAAGCCTTTTCGAGTCTTGCCAACTCCTCGCACCTTACCAACCACCTTACACCGCTGTGGCCACGACCACTTACGATCATGACGGCGGCAACAACCATGAAGAGTCTTCGCTAGACAATCCTAACAATCCACCTTACACCGCTGCTACAGCGGCCACAGTACAACACACCGACGGCGGCAACTATCAAGCAATGTTCAATGTTACAATTTTTCCGCTCATTTGTGCGATCATCAACAGAACAGGGAGCGTATCTTTCTTAGCGATCGGTGATCGGATCGGAAGGCGCATATTTTCTGAGATAAACAGAAAAGTATCTCACCAATGGAGCCACACTGCCCCATGCCACGCGGGCCAGTTCCCTCCCCATGCATGGGTGAGGGCCAGGGTGGGGTTGGACACAACAAACTTTCCTGATCTTACAGTAAAAATTGCGACACCGCAGCAAAAAAATTCTTTTCTTTTGACCGCCGTTTAGCATTATGATAAATCCTAACTAAATATATTACATATTTAAATATACGTGTAAACGATTTTCAACTCACATTTTAAAAACTCAACATTGCAACTATTGACCGATGACTCTATCATAGGAGGGGTATACTAAAAATAAATTTATCAAACTTATTGAAAGCGTTTTTAAATGTCCGATCTGTTTCGGTTGACCCAACCCCCAGATCCCTCCGTTTTTTATCACCGGGATGATCCTAACGATCCGCGTTTAGGGGAGCATGTGCGCTCTAACCCAAGCGATTATGAGTCCGCTAGAGTCGTTTTGTTGGGCTGTCCACAAGATGAAGGGGTCAAGCGTAACGGTGGGCGTGTGGGTGCATCCGAAGCCCCTCACACCATTCGACTCGCATTGTATCGCCTCACCATGCAAGGCCTCCACGCTTCCCCCCTATTTGACCTTGGCAACACCCTGATCCAAGCGACACTAGAGCAAACCCACGATCTGCATCAAACGATTGTCGAACAGGTACTACGAGACGGGAAACGCTTGATCGTGCTAGGGGGTGGAAATGACCTCTCCTATCCCGATTGTAGCGGGTTAGCGAACGTCTTTAACCCGGTTTTAGCGTTCAATGTGGATGCTCATTATGATGTGCGGGCAGATACCCCGCGTAACAGTGGCACGCCTTACCGTCAATTGTTGGAGGCTCATCGCTTAACCGGCCCCAATTTTTATGAAATGGGCAATCATCCGTTTACCAATTCGGCGATCTATACCGATTATCTGGAAAAAATGGGGGTTGCGATCCATTCATTGGCCCAATTGCGCGCACAAGGCCTAATTTCAACTTTTGAAGCGATCCTCAAGGTCAACCCTGCCCCGGCGATCTTTTGGGGGATTGATATGGATGTGGTGCGCGCTTCCGATGCGCCCGGTGTGAGCGCCCCTACTCCGATCGGGCTAACGGCCGAAGAACTATACGCACTGGTGAGCCTTGCTGGACAGGATCCCCGTTCCAAGCTCCTTGAAATTACAGAAGTTAATCCCAGCTATGATCAAGATGGGCGTACCAGTCGTTTAGCGTCCCTTTTGATCTATGCTTTTTTAGCGGCCCAACCTTAGGAAAAACCTTATGACTCGGCTCATTCAAGCACCACGCGGCTCACAGCTCACCTGTAAAAATTGGCTAATTGAAGCGGCTTATCGCATGTTACAAAACAACCTTGATCCGATGGTTGCATTTGACCCGGATCATCTGATCGTTTATGGCGGACGTGGGAAAGCGGCCCGCAATTGGCCCGCATTTGAAGCGATCCTCAAGTCCCTAGAGCGCCTTGAACCGGATGAAACTCTCCTAGTGCAATCCGGAAAACCCGTAGCTGTGTTTCGTACCCATCTAGACGCACCGCGCGTCCTCTTAGCCAATAGCAACATCGTTCCCGCTTGGGCCACGCAAGAGAATTTTGATCGATGGGAACAAGCTGGCCTGATGATGTATGGTCAGATGACAGCGGGCAGTTGGATCTACATTGGAACCCAAGGCATTCTTCAAGGCACTTATGAGACCTTCGGCGCGTTAGCCCGTCAACATGGTTGGGGTAGCCTCAAAGGGAAATTTGTCTTAAGCGCGGGTCTAGGGGAGATGGGCGGCGCACAACCCTTAGCGATCACCATGAATGAAGGGGTTGGCCTGTTGGTTGAAGTGGATCGTTGGCGCGCAGAGCGTCGCTTAGCATTGCGTCAAGTAGATGCGCTAAGCGATAACCTAGAAGAAGCGATGACTTGGGTAGATGAAGCGGTGCGGAGTCAAACAGCGCGTTCGATTGCCCTGATTGGCAACGCGGCCGAAGTATATCATGAGCTATACACACGCGGGATCGTACCCGATGTCGTCACTGATCAAACGTCGGCGCATGATGTGTTATACGGTTATATCCCTGTGGGCATGAGTCTTGAGGAGGCCCGCGATTTACGCGAACGGGATCGCGAAACCTATCAACAACGGGTTTATGCGTCAATGGCGCAACAAGTGGAGATCATGCTGGCATGGCAAAAGAAAGGCAGCGTGGTGTTTGATTATGGCAACAATCTACGCCAACGCGCTTATGATCATGGGGTCAAAAACGCCTTTGATTACCCCGGTTTTGTGCCGGCCTATATCCGCCCTTTGTTTTGTGAAGGCAAGGGTCCGTTTCGATGGGTAGCGCTTTCCGGTGATCCTCAAGACATTTACGCCACGGATCAAGCGATGATGGCCTTATTCCCACACGATGATCATCTACAGCGTTGGCTCAAGATGGCCCAACAACAAATCGAATTTCAGGGGTTGCCTGCTCGCATTTGTTGGTTAGGGTATGGAGATCGGGCTAAGGCCGGCCTCAAATTAAACGAAATGGTCGCTTCGGGTGAGCTAAAAGCGCCAATCGTGATCGGACGCGATCATTTAGACAGCGGTTCTGTGGCGAGTCCAAATCGTGAAACTGAAGCGATGCTTGACGGTTCAGACGCGATCGCCGATTGGCCGCTATTAAACGCGCTGATTAACGCGGTGAATGGTGCGACGTGGGTCAGTATTCATCATGGAGGCGGGGTTGGGATCGGGTATAGCCTTCATGCCGGACAAGTGATCGTCGCTGACGGAACACCAGAGGCCGCCCGTCGTTTAGAGCGGGTGTTAACCGTCGATCCGGGTATGGGAGTCGTGCGTCATGCGGATGCAGGTTATCCCGAAGCGATTGACTTTGCCCAAAAACACGGCGTTCAGATCCCAATGTCACAAGGATAGACCATGCACGCTGATCTTTTGATAGTTCATGCGGGTCAATTGGTCACTTGCGCTTCACAAGGTGCGCCCAAACGCGGTCAATCATTGCGTGATCTTGGCATTATTCCCGACGGCGCGATCGCGATCCAAGGTGAACGGATCATCGGTCTCGGCCCCACTGAGACGTTAGAACCGCTTTACCATGCCGATCAGGTGATTGATGCAGAAGGTTGCGTGGTTTGCCCCGGTTTTGTTGATCCGCATACACATCTGGTCTACGGAGGCGATCGCTTAGATGAATTTGAGCTGAAGCTAAGCGGCGCAAGTTATCTAGATATTTTGGCTGCCGGGGGTGGGATCATGCACACCACACACGCCACTCGCGAGAGTCCATTTGAGAGTCTGCTCCATTCAGCACAAGCGCGCCTAAAGACGATGCAACGCTTGGGTACGACTACTGTTGAGATCAAATCGGGTTACGGATTGGAATTAGATGCGGAGTTGAAGATCTTACAGGTGATCGAAGCGCTTAGGGATGATTACGAGGTGATCCCTACTTTTATGGGCGCGCACGCGATCCCTAGTGAGTATCGTGAACAGCCGGAAGGGTATCTCCGCTTATTGTTGGATGAGATGTTGCCAATGGTCGCCAATTGGTATGACGGATCATCCTTCAAGCGCGATCAGATCCCGTTTTTCGTGGATGTATTTTGTGAACAGCACGCCTTTGATCTGAACCAATCGCGTCAAATTTTAGAGCGATCCCAAGATTACGGCATGATTGCCAAGTTGCATGTGGATGAATTTCACCATTTAGGCGGAGTATCTTTAGCGATCGAAATTGGCGCACAATCGGTGGATCACCTAGATGTTACGCCACCCTCAGACATTCACGCTTTAGCACAATCAAACACAGCGGCCGTGATCATGCCAGTGGTCAATCTGCATCTTGGGAATACCCATTTCGCCAATGTGCGAGAAATGATCGATCAGGGTGCGATCGTAGCATTGGCGACCGATCTTAACCCCGGTTCAGCGCCTTGTTTTTCGATGCCTTTGGTCATGGCGATCGCCTCTCGTTATGGTCGTATGTTGCCTAGTGAGGCGTTGAATGCCAGCACAATCAACGCGGCTTACGCGATAGGAATGCACGATCGATTAGGATCATTAGAGGTAGGCAAACAGGCGGATCTGCTGATCTTAAAAACCAACGATTATCGGGATCTCATTTACCTCCTAGGTGAAAATTTAGTGTCACAAGTGATTAAAAAAGGAAAATCATGTTAAACGAGATCATTTTTTTAGACGGAAAAAGTTTAACAATTGAGCAGGTGATCGCCGTTGCCTATCAACATATCCCGGTTGCGCTGACAGAAGATGCGAAAGTGCAAGTTCAAAGGGCAGCATCAGCCGTTCAACAGTTGATCAATGAAGGACGGATTGCGTATGGCATCACCACGGGATTCGGTGCATTTAAGGATCGTGTGATTCCGGTGGATCAGGTGGAGATGTTGCAAAAGAATATCTTAATGAGCCATGCTGTCGGGGTGGGTGAACCCTATGATATTCCGACCACCCGTGCCATTATGGTGATACGAGCGAATACCTTAGCCATGGGCTATTCTGGGATTCGCCTAGAGACCTTACAACTGTTACTAGATTGTTTAAATCACGGGTTGCATCCGATCATCCCACAAAAGGGATCATTAGGGGCCAGTGGTGATCTAGCTCCCCTTTCCCACATGAGTTTACCGCTGATCGGACTCGGTGAGGTGATTTATCAGGGTAAAGTTTTATCAGGTGAAGCGGGTTTGGCTACCGTCGGTTTATCACCGGTGACGTTAGCAGCAAAAGAAGGTCTTGCGTTAACCAATGGGACAAGCGTGATGTGCGCGCTTGGGGTATTACAAACTGTGCGCGCCGAACAGATTAGTAAAACTGCTGATCTTGCAGGTTGTTTGAGTTTGGAGGCGTTAAATGGAACAGTGTTGGCATTCGATCCGCGTATTCATGCTTTACGGGCGTTCCCACGTCAACAAGAATGTGCAGCTTATTTGCGGACGTTATTAGAAGGTAGCACTTTCACACGCGGTTACGATCCGACGAACATCCAAGACGCTTATACCTTGCGCTGTATGCCTCAAGTTCACGGAGCGGTACGTGATGCGATCGCATATGCGCGTTGGGCCTTTGAGATCGAGTTAAACTCGGTCACCGATAACCCTTTGTTGTTTATTGAGGAGTCTGGTGAGATTGAGGTTTTATCTGGGGGAAATTTTCACGGTGAACCCTTAGCAATTGCTTTGGATTATTTAGCGATTGCGATCAGCGAATTGGGCAATATTTCCGAACGGCGCATCATGCGATTAGTAGATGAGTCTTCAAATAAACTACTTCCTGCATTTTTAGCCGAAAATGGTGGATTAAATTCAGGTTTTATGATTTTGCAGTATACGGCTGCTTCGTTGGCAACTGAAAATAAAATTCTCTCGCATCCTGCGAGTGTTGATACGATACCGACATCAGCGAATGTTGAGGATCATGTCAGTATGGGTGTGACGGCGGGGTTGAAGTTGTGCCAAATTTTGAACAATGTAGAGCATATTTTAGCGATTGAATTGATGGCAGCCGCACAAGGCATTGACTTCCGTAAAAAAGAAGCATTAATTACGCTCAAGTTAGGTCAAGGTACACAGATTGGTTACGATCGGATACGTGAGATCGTGCCATTTATCGAAAAAGACACAGTTATGTATGTTTATATACGAAAAATCCGTGAGCTACTACAAGTAGGTCTACTTAGGTGATAGTCAAAACTGATTAGATGGGGAATCAAAAAAGGGAGATAAAGAGAGAAGGGAGTACAGAGCAAGGGAGAGAGAAGAAAGAGGGACAAACAGGTTGGCAGCGGCGTACTCTCCCA
>JALOOG010000048.1 GCA_025454525.1 Anaerolineae bacterium
CTGCACCGGATACAACAATCCCGCATCTAATTCCCGTTGGGCTGTCCAACCACACACCGCTAATTTGACCCCCAACTTCTCCGCCGCTAACGCGGCCGCGGTCAAAAAAGGATCGGTCACGATCACATCCGGCGGGCCGATCTGTTCGGCAAGTTCCAAAATGGCACGAGTCGCCTCTCCAACAATTTCTTCGCTTAACCAGGTGTCTAAGGCCCGCCGATAGCGTAACATCACCGCCTCTTGGGGTGAGATCGTGGTGAGATCGGGCGCAGGGGGGGGAGGCCATAACCACCCGGTCTCACGGATCGCTTGAAAGGCAATTCCGTGCGCCTGAATCGCGTTGCGTAAACTTTCAAAACCGTATGGCCTTGGGCTTGTAGCACTTGCGCGGTTTTCAGATAACCACCCCAATCGCTATGACTGTAGAGCGGTGCAGAGAGCATCCAAAATTTTTTGGTCATTTATGGTGCGATCCCCCTTTTTTGTTGTACACTGTGAACGATTATCTTTACTGAGCCGCCCTATGAAAACGTTACTGTTGAAGTTTGACTCGTTGGCAACCTTACTTCCCGGTGAGGTCAGTTGTCAAACTGAATTACCCGATCTTCAACTCCGTCCCCCTTATGATATTGTAATCGGGGCCGTGGAGGATTTAAATGTCATTCGCCAATTCACGGCGTATCAGATCGCGGTGATCGTGATCCACCTGAATCCCACGCCGGAACAGGTGATTGAAGCCTTTCATCAAGGCGCGGTGGATTATCTCACCACGATCAGTCCAGAACGCCTAGCAACTGCCATTGAACGGGCGCAAAATTACCTGAAAGAACGCGAGGCGATGTTTAGCTTACGCTATCGTTCGCTGTTTGAAGGCACTACCGAGGCCGTGTTTTTGATCGATGTGCAGACCGAAAGCTATCTCGATGTGAATCAGCGAGCGGCGGATCTGCTGGGTTATACCGTAGAAGAATTGTTGCGGTTGCCGGCCCGTTACGTGATCGCCCCCGAAGATAGCCGCGATGCCACGCAAAAAAAACAATTGCTGATTGAAGGGGTTAAATTACCCCCCTACGAACGGCGCTTTGTCCGCAAAGATGGATCATACTGCACGGTAGAGGTATCCGTGACTCCGGTGCTAGGGCCCGGCGGTCAAACGATGTATATGCAAAGCATCGCCCGTGAGATCACCCAGCGCAAGCAAATCGAAACCCAATTGCGCGAAAGCGAGGCCCGTTACCGTTTGCTGGCTGAAAATTCAAGCGATTTGATCACCTTACATACCCCTAGCGGCGCATGTCTGTATGTGAGTCCGTCGTGCGCGTCCATTTTGGGTTATGGCGCACATGAATTTCGGGCGTTGCTGCTTTATGATTTGTTGCATGAAGCGGATGCCGAACGAATTGCCGAAGTTGAAGAACGTGCAGATCCGTTAGATGTCGAGATCCGTTTACGCCATAAAAACGGAAGTTATATTTGGTTGCATAGTTATATTCAATTGATCGGGGAAGGGGATAACGCGCAAATCGTGGCCTTTTCACGCGATATTAGCGCCCGAAAAGAGATCGAAGCCCAACAGATCCGCCTCATGGCAGAACAAGAACGCACACGCGTGTTAACCCATTTTGTTCGGGCGGCCTCGCATGAATTTCGCACCCCACTTTCGATCATCATGTCAGCGACCTATTTACTCCAACGAATGCCACACCCAGAACGTTATCCGGATCGCCTCAATAGCATTCAGGAACAGGTGAAACGGCTAACCGTGTTAATTGATGGGTTGGTGTTGATGTCTAAATTGGATACGATGACCTCGATCCCGTGTGTGCCGATGCAACTCAATACGCTGTTAGAACAATTACCCGTGAGTTTTTTGAAGCGCTTAGCGGATAAAACGCTAGAGGTTGAATTGTCCTTAACCCCGGATCTACCGTTGATTGAAGGCAATGTCCATGACCTGAAGACGCTCTTTTTTCAATTGATCGAAAACGCGATCCAACATAGCCCCGCGGGTGGTACTATCACGATCCGCTCTGAGGTAGCAGCGGATCAAGTGATCGTCGCGGTGATCGATGATGGGCGCGGGATCGCACCAGAGATCCACGATCGGATTTTTGAGCGGTTTTATCGGGCAGATGAGGCCCATTCTACGGCCGGTTTTGGCCTTGGGTTGGCGATCGCAAAGCGGATCGTCGAATTACATCACGGTACGATCCGCGCCATCAACCTTCCACAGGCCGGCGCATGTTTTGAGATCCTCTTTCCGGTGAGTCGCTCACCTTTCAGTGAGCTTTAACCCGTTCCCAACCGGATCACATGCGCGACGATTTGCGTCGCAATCGTTAGGATAGCGGGGATCGCCTCTTTGATGTTTTCGGCCGCTTTCTTTGATGTTTTCGGCCGCTTTTTTCAACGCATTTCCTTTAGCTGCCAATAAATCAGGATCAGGCTCCTCTTTTTTCGACTCATCTAAAAATTCTTTAATGCTGTCAGCGACTTTAGAGGCTTTTTTCTCATTTCCAGGAGGTGCTTCGACAAGCGCCTGTTTGAGTTGTTCTAAAAGTGTGTCGAGCGTTTGATCTTTGGTATTCGATGGAATACCGTTGATGATTTGGCTGATATTGCCAGTCGTGATAGTTGAACCTCCGGTAGCAATATTCTGAATACCGGAGTTGTGGCTGTTGTTATTGTGTTGTACTGTTTTCTGCACGTTTTTCTGAACACCGCCGATATTGACATTACCACCTTGTACAGTGCGATGTTCTTGTTTGGATCGTCATTCATGAGGTTTATACTCCCATTGATGCGGATGCGTTAACATCAGTATAGTGCAAAAATGGGGGAGGATCTCAATACAACATCGCACCGATTAAGCGCAAGGCTCATCGATCTGCTTTAGGTACGCTAAGGCCGCCTCATACGTGGGCGCAGCATAAAATTTGACTCGGAACACATCCCCGATGATCCGGGCGATCAAGCGGGCGTTCACTTGGTGTTGATCCGTGCCATACGGGATCAACCAACCGAGTTTAGAATGTAGCATCAAGCGTCGGAGGCCGCGATGCGCTAACAGGGTGTTGATCTCCTCATGAACTGGCCCAAGCTTCTGGAGATCCCAAAGGAGATGGGCTTGGGTGATCGGCAATTGATCCAATAAGCGGGCCAATTCAGTCGTTTCGGATAGGATTTCGTCAATGGTTTCGCTTTGCATGAGTATAACTTGGTTGGGGATAATCCAACGCAACATTTCCATGTTACCTTGAGTAATGGTGGGAGATAATCTCATTAAAACACAGTTTTAGACAGGAGACATCCGATTAATGGCGGATCTTTTTAACTTTGAAAGTTTTCCAACGCTCGAAACCGACCGCCTGATCTTACGTGAGTTGACCTTGGATGACGCGGCCGGCGTATGGACGATCCGCGCCGATCCAGAAGTAACCCGCCTCAATATCGGCGCGCCGTATCAGAACATAACCCAAGTAAATACGCTGATTCAAGATGTGCGCTTGGCTTATCAGTTAAATCAAGAGATCCGGTGGGGGATCACCCTAAAATCTGATCCGATGGTGATCGGTTTGATCGGCTTTAACTATTGGGATCGGGTGAATCATCGCGCTTCATTAGGATACGACTTGGCGCGGGTGCATTGGCGCAAGGGCATCATGTATGACGCGCTCCGGGCGGTGATCGCGTTCGGATTCACCCGCATGGCGTTAAATCGAATTGAAGCGGATACCAGTGCGGCCAATCTCGCTTCATCGGCATTATTGCGAAAGTTGGGGTTTCAGCAGGAAGGCATACAGCGCGAACAATATTACGAGGATGGGGTGTATCATGACCTCTGGTTATTCGCGTTATTGCGGCGTGAGTGGGACGCGGTTTGATCTCACCAACATCCGGAAAGTTTGCGTTAAAAGCTTTGAACCACAGAGAACACAAGTAAACTCAGGAAAATACCCCACCCATGGAGATGGAACAACCTATCTTACGTGGGCCAGTTCCCTCCCCATGTATGGGAGGGTTAGGATGGGGTTGGACGCAAAAAACTTTCCTGTACTTACTTCTGTTATTTCAGAAAACTACCCCATTAATGGAGACACATACCCCCATCCCACGCACGCCAGTTCCCTCCCCATGCATGGGTGAGGGCTAGGGTGGAGTTGGACGCAAAAAACTTTCCTGTACCTACTTCTGTTATTTCAGAAAACTACCCCATTAATGGAGACACATACCCCCATCCCACGCACGCCAGTTCCCTCCCCATGTATGGGTGAGGGCTAGGGTGGGGTTGGTTCTGTACCTGCTTCTGTGGTTTTCTTTTTCTTTTTCTTGTTTTATCTATATTTTCTTTAAAAATACAGACAAATGTTACGATTTTCCCGCTCATCTGTGCTATCATCGCTTCAATATGACCTTGATCACCCTAAGGAGGATCGGATGAATGGACACTTTCAATTTGTTTTTGCCTTTTTGTGTGGGATTGGACTAATCTTACGATCCGCCTAACCCTGTTGCCGCTGTCGCCGAAATAATTTTTTTCCTTTGCCGCAGCCGCTACTGCCGCACCCAACCTGACAGGGGGCAATTTTAGGTGGGAAGGTTTGAAAAAAAGTTCAGAAGTCATCTCAGAAAAGTATCCCACCCGTGGAGATACACGACCCTATACCACGCAGGCCTGTTCCCTCCCATGGTTGGGGCAGTTTTCCGAAATTACTTTGAGAATAGATGTAGTTCAAGCAAGGTTTGATCAAATAGCGTGTATTGCGCGTTTCCGTTACAATTTATGTCTCATCAAACTTGTGAGTGACACCATGACCACACCACCCGAAAACACCCCAACCAATCCCAACTCTAACCGATCGATCTTCGAGAGTGTGCAGAATTTTGTCGGACTCGTGGTCGCCTTAGGTGCGTTTCTATCGGCCAGCGGTTTTGTGATCGTGCATGTGCATCTAGCGCATTATAGCCCGGTGCAACCGCTCCAGATCCCAACACAACGATATGCGTGGGCCTCATTCGGACTCTTGCTCTTGATTCTCTTATCGATGCTGTTATGGTCGGTGGTCGGGGTGTATATCCCCACACGTCAACGTCAAAGCGGGGCCCCACCGCGCCCTAAATGGGTCGATTTTCTGTTTGGTATCCCCTTCGCACCCAGTTCTAAGCCTGGCAGGGATGGACGCACCTTCAATTGGATCGCCGTGACCTATGGCATCATCGTGCCGTCTACCTTGGGCGGTTTTTTAATCGGCGCAGACACTTGGCCGTTTTTCGGGGGTGTCTTGTTGATCATTGGTTTGTCTGGGTCACTGTTAGCGATCGCCACGTCATTAACCGCGATCGCAGATCGGCTTACGATGCTCAACATCGCGGAACAATTGGCTAAAAATAGCCTCGCGATCCTCTTTTTTATCGCTTATACTTTGTTGTTAGGGTGGATCTACGGCAATTATGTCTATCGGTTTGTGCCGTATCAGTTTGGCGGAGGCGCACCCTTTGCCGCACAGATCTACCTACAACCGGATCTGCCCACCGCCAATACTGAGTTAAGCGCCTGTGTGTTATTGGAAACCAATAACGGGTTATTGATCTATCAAAGCAACTTAAATCGTACCGTGTTTATCCCCTACAGCGAGAACACACTCTTCGCTTATAGCGCCGGATATCACAATGATGAGTCCGATCTCTGTCAACTACCCGACGGAGGCGATCCGACGGGCAATCCGATCACGACTCCGGAGTCGTCTGAATCAGATTGAGTAAGGCGGCTTCTTCCAGATCAAGCCCTTCTGGGAGTGGTGTTTCGGCCGTTTGAGTGAGGATCTGGTGGATTGTGCCGTCTAGATAGGCTTGGATCACAGCGGGATGAATGTAATATTTTCGGCACACAGCAGGCGTATTGCCAAGTCCGACCGCGACTCGTTTGATCGCTTGTGCGACCGCCTTTTTACCGCTGGTTTCGCTCTCACAGGCGGGCAATTGGCACAATGCCTCCACCGCTAATGCCGATCCGCCCCAAGTCCGAAAATCTTTCGCGGTGAACTCATCACCGGCGATCTGATGCAGATATTCATTGACATCCCCAGAGCTAATCGCCCACCCTACGCCGTCCTCATCATAGTATTGGAACAGGTCATAACCGGGGATGTCTCGACAGGCCTTGATCAGCTTGGCCAAGCGTTGATCTTCAAGGTCAATGGTGTGATCTTTGCCGCTTTTCCCACGAAATGAAAACGCCACTTTGCGCCCATGGATCGCTACGTGGTCATCTTGTAAGGTGGTGAGTCCATACGACTCGTTTTGGCGCACATATTCAGGATTACCGATGCGAATCAACGTGTGATCCAACAACGAGACCACGATCGCAAGGACTTTTTCGCGGGGTAGCCCGCGCAAGCGCAAATGACCTTCGATCGTCTGTCGGATCGTTGGTAGGGCCGCGCCAAAACGGGCCATGTGATCAAATTTGACTTTGCTCTGATGCGCGTGCCATTTAGGATGATAGCGGTATTGTTTGCGGCCTTTTTGATCGCGTCCGGTCGCTAGAATATGCCCATTGGCATAAGGGGAGATCCACACCTGTTCCCACGCGGGCGGAATCCCGATTGCTGCAATCCGGGTTAACTCGGTTTCATCGGTGATCGGCTGATTTTGTCCGTCAAAATAGGTAAAGTGGAGCTGATCGGGATCATCACCCCGTTCGCGTCGGATACCCGGCTTGGTATCCGAGACATATCGTAACTTGATCGCCCGTGCGATCGCTTTTGGATCTGTCATGGCCGACCTTTCAGGAAGGGCGGGCCTACTCTCACCCGCCCGATGGCCCTTATCCTCTAGAAACGGCCGTGAAAGGCCGCGCCACTGTCTTGATCGGTGACTTCGATCGTCTCAATGGAAGCAGGTGTGCCTAACGCCCCACCAACACCCGCGGCAATCGCCCCAACCACCAAGGCCGCGAACGCAATCGCTGCGATCTTGGCGACCGCTTGCATCGTCGCTTCAGCAGCTTCACGCGCTTTGTGTTCCGCTTCCATGCGTAATTGCATCATCTTCTGTTCCGCTTCGCGGCGTGCCTGTTCCACCCGATTTTCCGCTTCACGGCGCAATTCATTTACCCGTTGTTCCACTTGTTGACGAGTCTGTTCCACTTGTTGACGGGCTTGCTCAAATTGCCCTTCCCATTGTTGGACTTGTTGCATCGCTTGTTCACGGCTGACCCCGCTCCGATCGATCATAAACTGCACCAACGCATCGCGATCCGCTTGGTTCACCATGGTCTGACCCCGACGCATCACCCGACGCAAAGCCAGATTCAAGTAACGTTCCCAGTGAGCCGGATCTTGCGCGATCTGTTGCACCGCGCCTTGTACTTCACCGACCGCTTGACGAGCTTCACTTTGCACTTGATCCGGACGGACTCCGGCGCGATTCATCGCTTCTTCGATCAATTGCCGTGCTTGCGCTTGGATCGACTCAAACGAGAGATCCATGTTTTCGATCGCATCGCGGATCTCTGGCATTTGATCCAATTGATCATTGATCATGCCTTCAACGCGGCCGCGCACATCACCGATCACCTGTTGAATTTGGGGGTTCTGATTCACCTGATTTTGCAGGTTATAGGCGGTCATTTCGGCGTTATAACGCGCATCATTGACCGCATAACCCAGTCCTTGAGCAGCGGAATTGATCGCCGATCCCGCGGTGTTAGCAGCCGCACCAGCTACGGCCGCGGCCGCACTTGTCGCACCGCGAGTCACCGAGGCGGCCATTTGGAGAGTCCGTCCCAACAGCGAGGCCGTGCCGTTGATCATCATACCCACATTCGAGGTGACAAATAACAAGACGACGATCGAGACGACCCCCCAAGTCATCACGCCATGTAAGATGCCGTCCATCGTGTTCGGGATGCCTGCAAAATAGGCTGCCATCCATCCGCCGATAAACAACGAGATTAACGCGCTCACGGTATACCAGACCGCGGCACCTGTGGCTAAAGTCTCAATTTTAGGGGAATCACCGTAATCGGTGGGATGCACAGTAGACGCACCTGCCGCGATCCCCATCAGATTCAACACAAAACCGATAATCAACGCCATGATCGATCCGGCGATGATCGCGCCCCACGATAAACGGGTTAAGGCGGCCGGGGCCATCACCACATCCGGTTCAAGATCGGTTTGAACTAAAACCGTATGCGCGTGAAAAACGGTTGTATTGGGGGCGGCAAACACGGATTGCGCCACGAATGCCAGCATCACTACCGTAACGATCATCCCAATAGTCTGTAAAGCGGTACGCTTCACTTGTGTAAGCTTCATAAAATCTCCTCTTGTGTAAGGGTTTCAGTTACAGCGTAAGATCGGAAGCTAAGCCTTAGATTAAAATTAAGGTTAAAATTTCTAAATAAACTTTGTAATCTTTGAGTGAAATAAAAGGCGCGCTTGATCAAGCGCGCCCAATGAGAAGAGGCTTAGACAGCTAAATAGGATCGGTTCCAACCGCTTTTGATCTCTGGAGCGCGGATCAGGCCATGAGGTAATGAGAGCAGGTGTTGATCGCCCGCGCCGATCGTGCGAACGGTGAGCGATGAAATCGGCTTAAATTGGCCGGCGCGCAATTGTTCGATCGTGCGTTGACCCAATAAGGTAAACGCTTGCGAGGTGTTGGTAGCTTGGATCGTCTGCATCCCCGCAAACAGTGGCGAGTCATCCGACATAAACGCGCTCCCCAACAAGGGGATCTGACCGAACAAGCCCGCCCCGCGATAGGCTTGCATAAACTCTTGGCCATTGTCCCCATAATAGGCTGCATAGACAAAATCCGGTTGTGCCACACGGATCGCATCAATCGCCGAGCCTAAATTAGCCCCATCCGCGGTATGTGTGATCACCGATTGGATCAATTCACCGCCCGCTTGGGTGAGGCCTTGCTCAAAAGCGTAAAAGGTATCAAAGCCGGATTCGTACCATGAACTCACCTGTAATCCACGCGGGCCAAACCTTTGGGCCCCATACCGCCCGGCCATAAACGCCGCTTCTGCATAGTGTAAGGTGCTGTAGACCACGTTAGGCGACTCGATCACCGGGAGGTTTTCGCCCGCGTTGACCACCACCAATAACGCCTGATGCTTGGCATAAATGGGCTGGAGCAATGTCACTAACGGCGTGGCGATCATCGCGATCACCACACGTACCCCTTGCGCTAACAAGCGTTCAGAGGCGGTGATCACCTCTGCGTTACTTTTAACCCATTCCGTCTGTACGGTTGCGCCCCCCCCGATCAAACCGTTTAGAAATTGCGCGCTAAGTAAAGGATTTAAACGCGACTCCGGTAAAATCGCGCCCATAGATTTTATTGACGGGGTGAGCAAGGAATCGCTCAACACGGTGGCCGGGGTGATCGCTGCTGTCGCAAAGCCGAGTTGCACAAATTGTCGCCGGGTGATCATTGCTTATAACTCCTCAATCAAAACATCGCTTACGTAAAGATCACTTCGTATTCCATCCCCGCCTGATTCGGCCCGATCGGCACGGTAAATAATTCCAAAGCACCGATCGCGGGATCGGGATGTTGGTAATGATAAGTCGCTTGTGGGAGATAAGCGGTGATCGTTGATTGAAAAGTCAAGGTGAACGCTTGACGGGGTTGGCGATCTTCCGGGCCCCACGATTTGACCTTGGTGAGTGTTAGGGTGAGCGGAGCTTCTTGTGGATTATAATGAAGCTCAAAAATTTGATCTAAATAAGGCTCAAAATGCTTCGCTGTCACATGCTCTAACAACATCGTTACCAATCACTTTCTAAAAAAATTACGGGTGATCAAAGGATTAAACTATGATCATAGAACGGATCGTAATGAAGCGCAAGTTTTTTTACAAAAATTTATCTTGTGCGGTGTGGCGTGGTCAATTTAGGGAGGGACAGCCTCACCACTGTCCCTTGATTTAACGTACTTTCGACTTCGATCATCCCGTGATGTAAGTCCACAATCCGCTTGACCATCGACAACCCTAAACCCGCGCCACTTTGATCTTGTGTTCGGGCATGGTTGCCTTTGTAAAAGCGGTCAAAAATATACGGCAGATCGTCGTCTGGAATGCCCGGCCCGCTATCGCGGACGGTGATCTGATGATGTGTCGCATCCAGATCCAAGTTGATTGTGCCGCCTTTGGGGGTATAGCGGATCGCATTGTCCAACAAATTGAGCAATGCACGCTCTAATAACACCGCGTCCCCCATCACACAATAGTCGCCTTCACCCTGCTGATAGTGAAATTGAATCCCTTTTTCGATCATGCGATCCGACATCTGATCGATCACTCGTTGGCTGATCTCTTGTAGGCTCACCGGGGAGAGATCCAACTTAGCCCGGTCTAAACGGGCCATAGTCTGCATATCGCTGATCAAGCGCGAGAGGCGATTGACCTGTTCGCGGATCAAGTCTAAGCGCGTTTTGCGTTGCATGGGATCGGTTTGACGCGAGATCAGATGCACACAGGTGTTGATCACCGAGAGCGGTGTTCGTAATTCATGCGAGGTCGCGGTGATAAAATCCGCTAAAACCTCTACTTTTTCGCGCTCTAAAGTCAGTTCTAACGCTTGTTGCTCTCGTTCCTTCAATTCCGTGATGTCTCGTCCGATCCCAACGAGTCCGATCACTTGGCCGGCCGGATCATATAACGGGACTTTGGTCGTCAGTAACCACCGATTACCCCCAGAAACGGGTAAAGCGCGCTCAAGGTTCAAACACGGCAAGCCGCGTAACAAGACCTCTTGATCGTCCTCTAAATTTTGGGCGGCGATTTCTGGCGGATACCAATGGGCGAAAGTCGTGCCGAACATCGCTTCAGGCGATTCTGCCCCCGCCATTTGAGCAAAGGCCTTGTTACTTAACAGATAGCGGCCTTCGGTGTCCTTCACAAAGATCAGATCCGGTGAATGATCGATCAAGGCACGCAAGAGTTCTGTTTCGCGGCGTTGGCTCTCTTGTTGGGCTTTTGCGGCGGTCAGATCGCGTACCACACCGACGCGCAAACTCCGCCCTTGAATTTGCAAGCGACGTGCGCGCACTTCCATCGGGAAGATCGTGCCGTCTTTGCGTTGGCCCTGCAATTGGTACAGTTGATCATCGTGATGCAACAATTCCGCTTGAATTTTGGCGGCGGTCTCTGGTAGACACAGCGCTAACAAATCGCGGCCAATCAATTCCGTGGCGTTAAATCCAAACATCCGTGCCAACACGGAGTTGACATCAATGATCCGCCCGTGTTCACTCACGACAATGCCTTCAAAGGTGGCATCCGCCAAAGCCTGAAAGCGGATCTCACTTTCATGTAAAGCGCATTGGGTTTGATACAAGTGATGACCGAGCATCGCGATGATCGCGATTGCGAATAAAAAGGTGATGATCGGTTGTTGAAACAGCGTTACCATCACGAGTAAGCCGATCAAACCCGTGATTTTGAGTAATGTATCCATCCTCGATTCCGTGCTACTGACTAAAACGAAACCTTTCATAAAGAGTATAAGTACGGGGATGACTCGATCATAGCACGGTTTAGACGTTTTGAACATTGTTTTCTTACGTTTTATAAAGGTGCATGGGTGACGCGCTAAAATTGGAAACCGATTTCAAGGTAGTTTAAGATTATCAGATACAATTTCATGTGAGGAGTGCTGAATCATGAAAATTAGACACCTGAAGCTCGAAAATTTTAAAGGGATTCAAAGGCCATTCCAGATCGATTTTTCGGATGAATTTGGGCAAATTCGCGATTTAACGATCATCGTCCGGCCCTAACGGAAGCGGAAAAACCGCGATCTTAGATGCGATCTGGTTCGGTTTGATGGGTGTGATCGGTTATAGCGTACAACGCGAAAGCTTTTCTACCGATCCGCAAATGGTCGTTACCACTGGCCAAAATTACACCCAAGTAGACTATCAACTTGAGATCAGCCCAGAAGAACGGCTCTTGATCAACCAATGGAAAAATGAACTTCATCAGCGCGGTGCGCTTAATCATCATCCAGGTGTCATCGTCGAAAGTGCTAACCTAATCTGGACATATCCCGCTCAACCCGGATATGAGGAGGTGGGGAATGCAGGGGGGTATCGTTACTTGAACACATATGATTGGGCGGTGTTGAAAGGCAAAGACTATGGTCGGCGCTTAGATAAATTGAACGCATCACCCCTCAAAGATCGTTATCAGGCCGGCGGGGTTTACTTTTTTGAGCAAGAACGCCGTTTGATCCTCAACGCCTTTGGGAGTTCCTCAACCCCAACTGACGAAAAAGACTCGTTAAACTTGGATATTCGCAAAATTTTAATCGATCTTGGACTAAAAGACGCGGTACGACAATCCAACAGCGAAAGCTGGTATGAGATTATTCGGAGTGGTTATAACTACGTGTGTGCGCCGCGTCGGATGGGAAAAGTCTATACCACCGATTCGTTTGCAGACTATCAGATCGAATTTTTTGATGCTGATCATCAGCTCTATACGATCGATGGTTTGAGCAGTGGTGAACATTCGGTCTTATACTTTTTAACGCGCTATGTGTTCCGTCGGATGCGAAATTCGATCGTGTTGATCGATGAACTGGAGTTGCATCTGCATCCCACATGGCAACGCCGATTATTACAATACCTCACCAAAATTCGTAGCGGGAATCAATTCATTATCACCACCCATTCACCAACGATCATGCAATCGGTCTTTTCGGACGAATTGATCCGCCTTGGGGATCTGGATGAAGTCCCTGCTTGGCAATCGGCCCCACTAGATTAGGATCCCCCATGACCCGTTATCATCCGTTACGAGAGAGTTTAGGTCAATATGTGTTGGTGTGTGAAGGGGAATTTGATCAAAAAATCATCTCCCTGATCTGGGAGAATTTTTCGCCTTCCATTGCGATCCAGATCCAATATGCTATGGGGGATCAAAATTTAAAACTGTTAGCGGCCATTCTGAAACCTTCTGTGATCATTGAAGATCGGGATTTTAAATGTAGCGATGATGAGGCATTAACAACTTTTACTATCTTTGAACAGTTGTGTAGTCACTATTTGAAGCTCAACTTGAACCCCGATAAATTTATCATGAGTATGATGGACACCGTTAAAGCATCGCTGATTGCTCGTCAAGATCTACAGGGATTAGCCAATGATCCACGACTTGGGATTTTGGTCGATTGGGGTTGAAAATAATCAAATACTAACGCGAAAGTAGGGTGTGAGGACACTTCTGTGTCCTCATGATCCCTATTTAGGCGGAGAAGGTATACGTATCACCGGGGTCAAATACAATCGGTGTGGCAGAGGTTTCATTGTTTACCCGCGTCGCCCATTCACTCACATTCTGCACCAGCGGCGGATAGGTGTTATAGTGCATCGGCACGACAAACCGCGGACGGATCAACTTGATCGCTTTGATCGAGTCGTCAATGCCCATGGTGAACAGATCGCCAATCGGCAAAAATGCCACGTCGATCTCCTCATCACCGATCAACGCCATATCCCCGAATAAGGCGGTATCTCCCGCAAAATACAGCTTGATCCCTTCCGGCGCGCTGAAGATCATGCCCATCGGTTCACCGCCATACGATCCATCCGGGAGTGAGGAGGTATGAAAAGCGATCGTATATTTAATTCGCACAAACCCCGCGTCATAAGTGCCACCCGTGTTCATCTGGATGGTGTTATGGACACCTTGTTTGTGTAACCAGTTTCCAATTTCGGGGGTACAAACGACCGCGGCCCCAGTACGTTGTGAAATTGCGACCGTATCACCAATGTGATCGCCATGACCATGCGAGATCACGATCAGATCAGCGTGAATATTGTTGGCATCAGCAGCGGCTAACGGGTTTCCTGTCAAAAACGGATCACAGAGGAGTTGTTTACCGTCAATCTTGAAGCTAAAAGCTGCATGTCCTAACCATGTAAAAGAAACAGCCATCGTGAATCCCTCTCTCTATTTCCTATCTTCACAAAATTCAATTTAGGTGGTTTTTGACCGATTTGTCAAGCTAATGGCAAAGTCATTACAAACGTTGCCCCTTTGCCGATCCCTTGACTTTCGGCCCACATGCGCCCCTGATGTGCTTGGACACTGGCGCGGGCAATGCTTAAGCCGATCCCTAAACCTCCATGCCGGCGGGTCATGTGATCTTCCACCTGATAAAACTCATCAAAAATCCGCTGTAATTCTTTTTTATCGATCCCGATCCCTGTATCGGTGATGCTGATCCACACCTCTTGACCACTGCGTACACGGGTTTCTACCCGGATAATGCCGCCGGGTAAGGTGAAACGTACCGCGTTATTCATGGTATTGGTGAGGGCCATCATGATCCGCGTGCGATCCACATTGACGGTGACATCTTCTTCTGGAAATTCGATCATCAAACGATGTTGTTTGGCCTCGGTGAGTAGGATCATCTCGCGGCGCAAGTCCTCTAAAAGTTCGCTCACGGTGACTTGTTCGCGTTGTAATTCGACCGCGTTCTGTTTGAGGTAACGCAAATTAACCATGTTTTCGACGATTTGGCGCAATTGGAGCGCGCTTTGCATCACTTTATTGGCATGTTCACGATTTTCTTCGTCAGCAACCCCTTCTTGTAGGAAACTGGCATATCCCAGAATCACCCCTAACGGAGTCCGCAATTCATGTGATGCGATCGCGATAAAGTCGCTTTTGAGTTTGTCTAATTCGCTTACTTCACGATAGGCCTTCTGTACCGCAACCACCAATTGCGCCACTTCGATCGCCACCGCTGCTTCTTCAGCCAAGATCAACAGATATTGGTGATCTTGTTCCGTCCATGGCAAGCTCCGCTTATTGATCACCTCTAATACGCCGATCACACGGTCTTTTGAGGTCATCGGCACACCCAACAGCGATCGAGTCACAAATTGCAGTTCCTCATCGACTTTGTTGTAATGACGCGGATCTTTTTGCACCTCATCTACTTGGATCATCCGGTTTTCACTAAAGATCCGTCCGGCGATGCTGTCTAAGGGGATCGGTTTGCCGATCAATGAGCGGGCGTTAGCGTTGGTGCTGGTCGTGGCGGCGAAAAACAGTTCTTGCAAGTTGTGATTCCACAATAACACCGAGGCCGTTTCAGAGTCGGTGATCTGGGCGGCAGCCTCCATGATGTAACTTAACAACGCCTCTACCCGTAGTGTGGAGCTAAGTAGGGCAGAGTTCAACGTCTTATTCACTTCCAATAAACGTTGAAGGGTTGCAATTTCGGATTCTAATTGGGCGATTCGGGTGTCGGTCATGATTTATCTACGTGCCTGTAAGCTTTCTCTGTAGAGTGTAACACCATTAAAGGTATCGTGCGATGTTTGAGCGTTCGGGTTTGGTGTGTAAAACATTTTGATTTGGTGTGTCTCTTATCTATAGATCTAGTCGTAGTAGTAGGGCCTGTTCAAATGTGTACAACCTCACAAGGCGATCTGTAATGTGGGATATTTTCTATTAATGGTATCCCAACTATAACGATTTTATCGCAAGTATAACGCGATTTTGGCTATTTTACCCCTAATTTGTGGCATACTGTTTTAAAAAAGTTTTGCACAGGCCCCTGTTCATAACTTGCCGACTTTTGAACAGGTCTGTTCATAACTCTTATAGTTACAGAGGAGTTTTGAACAGTATTACAGAGTTTTAAACAAAAATTACAGTCTTTTGAACAAGTTTTGAACAGGTTATGAACAGATTTTACCGAGTTATGAACAGATTTTGGGGAGTTTTGAACAGCTTTTGAACAGACAATCCCTTAAACAAATAGTTTTTATCTGTGTTACTTGGGATATTTTGGGATATTTTGCACATATTCAGCGTTGTGATTAAACTGTTTGGAAACGATAACAGGAGTCATATGAACGCTATTGAAACGATCGGACTCACCCGCCGCTTTGGCCCATTGACCGCAGTCGATGATCTTACGTTGACGATCAAACAAGGATCGATCTTCGGTTTTTTGGGGCCCAATGGTGCGGGTAAAACCACCACCGTTCGTATGTTGGCGGCGTTGATCGCCCCGTCACAAGGATCGGCGCGTGTAGCAGGTTATGCGCTAGGCGGTGACTCGCAACAGATCCGCCGATCAGTCGGGATCTTGACCGAGACTCCGAGTCTGTATGAGCGGTTGAGTGCGTGGGATAACTTGATCTTATTCGGGCAATTGTACGATCTGTCATCAAAATTGGCCGCGGAGCGTGCGACCCATTACCTAAAGTTAATGGCGCTCTGGGATCGGTGTCATGAACCGGTGGGCGCATTCTCTAAAGGGATGCGGCAACGAGTCGCCCTCGCACGGGCCTTATTGCATGAGCCACAGATCTTATTTTTGGATGAACCGACTTCCGGCTTAGATCCCGAAGCGGCGTTTAATGTGCGTGGCCTGATTCAGGATCTGCGCGCCGCGGGTCATACGATCTTCTTGACCACCCATAACCTGAAAGAGGCCGAAGACTTGTGCGATCTGATCGCGATCTTTCGGGCGCGTTTGATCGCCTTGGATACTCCGTCGAATTTGCGAGCGCGTTTTGGTGAGCGCGGCACGTTGATCCAATTGCGCGATCCGGCGGCCACATGGAGCGCGATCGCCTCCGGTTTGCCGTTTGTGCAACGGGTACAGGTGGACGATTACTGCTTGACGATCACCTCAAGCGATCCCGATCAGCACAACCCGGCCTTAGTGAGCGCTTTGGCCGCGGCCGGCGCGCCGATCCAATATGTCACCCCCCTATTAAAGACCTTAGAACAAGTCTATTTGGAGTTGATCAACGTATGAATTTCCGTAAAGTGTGGTTACTGGTCCGCAAAGAATGGTTTGAGTTGCGCGGTGAGCGCACGCTCTTAGTGACGATCGTGATCTTTCCGTTGATCTTTACGCTGTTGCCGATCGGCTTGATGATCGGCTCTACCAATTGGACAACCAGTAACAACAGCAACAGCCAATTAACCTTGATCTTACAAGCGTCGAATCCGTTGCTTCGCGATTTAAGTGTGTTGGAGTTAGGACAGATCATCGTCGGGCAGCAATTTGCGTTGATGTTTTTGATCCTGCCCACAATGCTTCCCGCGGTGATCGCTGCCTATAGCATCGTGGGTGAAAAAACCCGCCGTACCTTAGAGCCTCTGTTGGCAACTCCGACCACCACCACCGAGTTGTTATTAGGCAAGTGCATCGCCGCGCTAATGCCCGCTTTGGTGTGTAATGGGATGTTTGGGATCGTGTTTATAATGGGCATCCGCGCTACGGCCTTGAGTCCGATGGTGCATGAGACGATCCTCTCTAGTGCATGGGCGATCTTATGGTTATTGGCCGCGCCCTTGATCGCCTTAACTTCAGTGGCGCTCACAGTGTGGATGTCCTCGCGAGTCAATGATCCACGCACCGCGCAACAATTGGCTTCGGTGTTCATTTTGCCGTTGTTTGTGTTGATGTTGGGGCAAATGGTGGGGGTTGTGGTGTTAAGCCCGGGCCTTGCGCTGATGTTTGTGATCGGAGCAGCGGTGATCGCTGGAATCACCTTGTTGATTGCGGTACGGTTTTTCCAACGAGAGACGATCCTCACCCGTTGGCGTTAGCGCCTTAGCAGAGATTAAATAAATTGGCAACCTAACGAGATCCTTGGCACTCTTTTAGCGCGAAGCAGTTGAAAACACATAGGAGTCTGAACATGGCGCATCATCCCCCCGTTTATCAACCCCCGCAACTGCATATCGGTGAACGCGAGTCGCAACGTAAAGTCACTTGGACAGAACTGTTTTACGATTTGGTGTTTGTGGCGACGTTAGTCCAGTTGGGTAACTTTTTAAGCGATCAGGTCAATCTCACGGGCTTTTTTACGTTTGTGTTGTTGTTCGTTCCGGTGTGGTGGGCATGGATCGGCACAACGTTTTACGCCAATCGTTTTGACTCCGATGATGTGATTCATCGCTTATTGGTGTTTGGTCAGATCTTCTGTGTCTCGCTCATGGCGATTCACATCAACCCGGAAATCCCGGACAATACCGCCCGGTTTGCGTTAGCTTATGCGGCGCAACGTGCGATTTTAGTGGCGATGTATTTGCGGGCCGGTCAACACATCCTCGGTGCGCGTGTGTTAATCGATCGCTATGTGCGCGGCTTTGGGTTAGCGGCGTTGATGTGGGCCATCTCCGCTTTATTCCCAGAACCGATCCGCTATGGGATCTGGTTGATCGCCTTTTTGATCGATGTCGGAACACCGCTCACTTCGATCCCACAACAATTACAATTGCCACCGAGTCCGAATCATTTACCAGAACGCTTTGCCTTGTTCACAATCATCGTTTTGGGGGAGGGATTTCTCAAGGTGATTGGAGGGGTGGCGGGTCAGACATTGACGATCTCGGATATTCTATTGGATATGCCAGGGTTGATCATCCCGGGGGTCATCTGGTGGATCTACTTCGATAATGTGGCTGAAACCGCCTTTCAGATCAATCGGTTTCGCGCCCAAGTATGGCTATATACCCATTTTCCACTGCATTTATCGATTACCGCCTTAGGAGTCGGGATCTACAAATTGGTGACGACGGATGTCAGCCAAACGTTACCGGACAACTATCGGTGGTTGATCTGCGGCACCGCGGCGCTTAGCATTTTAGCGATTGGGGTGATCGAATGGGCGATCGCCAAGCAATGGGATAAACGGGTACGTAATGAATTGGTCTTGCGAGTCGGTGGGGCGATTGCGATCGGATGGTTGGCCATCTTTGGCGGCGGGTTCAATGCCACGCTATTGATGATCCTTTTGGGATTGATCGGCGCGGTGATCGTGGGGATGGATCTCTATTGGCGCGCTCAACTGATGCAACAGAACGCGCATTAATGCAATCGATGCCCCTAATGCTAGGGGCATCTTCATAACCTATGAGAAACGGTTACTTATCACCACCACTACGGCGGCGATTGCCTGACTCCTCTTCGCCTGATCCAAGGTGGAACACCATTACGTAATCGCCGAAAGTGGTTTGTTGATAGCTGGTCGCCACAAAGTAGTAGAAGTAATCTTCATCGTCATCCGGTAATTCTAGGCCTTCTATGTCTAATGAGAGCATCGCATCCAGACCACCACCGGCCAAGCTACGATTATTGGTACGAGAAACTCCCGAATCGCTCAAGTTTTCGCTCTCACCCCAGCAGCTATTTTCATTGCCAGAGTCATCACAAAGCATTGGATCGCCGTCGTTATCTTCAACCGCTTCGCGCACGTTGTCGCTGTTGGGGATGTACATGAGCGGATCAAGGGCTGTGGTGACGGAGATCATATAGACCGAGAGCGGAACACCGGAATTGATCAAATTGGGGGTCAACTGCACGGAGTAAATATCTCCCGCGCCATCCGCTTCAGTGGCGGCCATGCCTTCAAGAATCAACACAAACTCGCCTTCATTATCTTCCGCTTCTCCGACCACCAAAGAGACATCTGCAAAGGCTTCACGACTACGTTGTGCGAAAACCACTTGCGCGGTATTGTCAGAGGGTTCTACTTCACCTGTGGTGGGGAGCAGGGCTTGATAGTAATCCGCATCGGCCGTATTATCGCTACACAGGCCGCGCCCATCTTCATCTAATACCGCTAACACCGGGTCAAAATCATCGATCCCGATCGCGGTCGCAGTATAATTAAAACCAGAGCGCATCTGGATCACGGTGACTTTGATCCCATTTTCAAAACTGGCCCCGTTATCACATTCAACCGCAATACCTTGGTTAGGTTCGGCGTTGGCTCCCCCTAACACCATCGCAAACAATAGAATGAAGATCACCGCTATTTTTTTCATAAAAAAACTCCCTTTTGAGTGTATCGATGTCGATGCTATCATTCTACAAGTATTTCATTTTTCACGCATCAAGCTTGAGCGTTGGCAAGCGTTGATTGAGCGGCGCGATCTTGACGCGATCATCGATCATCCGTTGATTTTGCGCGAATCCATCTTCCGAAGCGATTTTCCAATGCCCTCCATGTAGATCATTTAAGGCATGGGCGATCTGATCAAACGTCCAACCACGATTCGAGTCCACTAAGTACAAGCCTCCGGCCTGATGCGTGAGATCTAACAAGGTTTGTACGGTGTCCTGCACAAATGAGCAGGCGGGATACCAACGCCGACTCACGCGAATCTCACCGGCCGTCTGCATTTGCCGTTCCATCCAATCGATCATGTTATTCGATCCGGCTTTTTGTCCGATCTGCCAACCTAAACGTGCGACGATCGCTTGGGGATTTTGGTAAAAGACGCGCTCCTCGGCCTTTAATTTATCGTAGGGATAGCCTTCGGTGGCTTCGGGCCGTGATTGCACAGTAAAGGGGCCTTGTGCGCGCTCTCCAAAAACCATTACACTACTGGTAAACAAGAAACCGATCTCCAGTTCCCGACAGATCCAAGCTAATTCCCCCGTCCAATGCTGATGCACAAGCCACGATTCATTGTCGCGTCCGGTAGATTGGGACGGCACAGCGAAATGAAACACCACATCGGGATGATGTGTCCGTATAAAAGTTTCCATCGCTTGATAGTCATCGATCGGCGTTTGCTCGCGATCCCATGCGATCACCGTGCCGCCTTGTTCAGTTAAACATTGAGTCAGCGCTTGGCCCAAAGTGCCGTGCGCGCCGGTAACGATTGCTTTCATGGTGGTTTAATCCTGTTCTATGAAAAGTTTTCTTTATCTCCATAGTAACACACGGGCTTAGGAAAATCGAAAATCGCCTTGTACGTCCTACTGATCAAAAAAGTGGACTTTTGTTACGGATCTTTCACTTTGAAGCGGCACACCCCTACATCATCGGCGTATCTATGGACACAGTATTGATCGGTATCGTTGCTTTATTTTTCTGGGGTATGGGTGGGATCGCGATCCTTCGGCCGGTTTGGGTGTTAGGCTTATTTCAAACGGTGGTGAGTAGCACGGAGGGCCGCAATGAAGTACGGGTGGCATTGATGTCATGCTGTCTTGCCAAGTTTCTGATACTCCCTTGAGGATTTTGGATCGCCGGATGCACTGTCTCTGTAACCTCAGAAAAGTACACCATGCCATGCCACACAAAGCGATTCTCTGCCCCATGCATGGCTGACAAGGGGGACAGTTTTGGGTGGGAAGGTTTGAAAAAAGGTTTCAGCGTTAGGTTTAAGCATATCCACCAATGAGAACCGAAGGATGAACTCAAACTTCTTGTACCCATGTCAAAATGAAGGGGGTCAAGCACTTTGCCAAGTTAGGCAAGTGGCAAGCGTTGGGACTGGTTTTATTGAGCTTTGAGGTAATCCTCGCACGCCATGCTCGTTTGACGCGGAATGTTACGGATGGACCATAGGAAAGCAGCCATCTTCGCCATCCGGAACACATGGAGCGTGATTTGTTCGTGCTTGCCTTAGCTTGCGCTTGGATGCTGACCATGGGAAGTATGAGCGTCTCTGGTTCTCCTCTGATCTATGGTGAGGATCTGGTGAAGCGTTACCGTGTGTTTCACTTGTGGGTGCGGTACTTTAAAGAACGGTTTCATCACCGACTCTAGGAGGGATCATCGGACTATTTTTCGCCCCACAACCTTCCTTATTTTGGGCTTTAAAATTTTGGGCTTCAAAACTGTCCCTCTGACAGCCATATATGAGGAAAGGAAGCGGCTTGCGTGTAAGATGAGGGTATGTATCTCCATGGGTAAGGTACTTTTCTCAGTTTACTCCTGTAGTTTAAATATTTTCGCGCTTTTTCATTTGAGACTCTGCTGCTGTCCTAGGGGTTCAAAGCTTTTACAGAACCGTTCCCCTACCGACTTCTGTTCACCAAAATCAACGTTTGACACAGGGGCGATCGTCGTGTAATATTTTGCGCTAACGTGCGCGAAGCACTCATCAAGAGCGAGGTAGAGAACTGGCTCGTTACACTCGCGGCAACCCCCGAAGCATCGGGAAGGTGCTAAATCCAGCAGAGATCATTCTCTGGCAGATGAGAACCCTGTGACAGACAACCCGAACCTGTTCACACGTCTCCCTATCCCCAGAGAGGCGTTTGTTTTTTGTATCACCTTAGCCAACTTGAGAGGTAACAGACAAATTCATCATGAGCGAACACCAGCACCAAACGACGGCCAACGCCTCTACTTTTATGTCGTCGCCACAATATTTTTATACTTCAGAGTCGGTCTCTGAAGGTCATCCGGACAAGATGTGCGATCAAATCTCTGACTCCGTGTTAGATGCGATCCTCGCGAAAGACCCGAATGCCCGCGTAGCCTGTGAAGTCGCCACCACGACCGGACTCGTCTTGGTGATCGGTGAGATCACCACCAACACCTATGTAGACATCGAAAAATTGGTACGCGAAACCGTCACCCAGATCGGGTATACCCGCGGCAAATTTGGCTTTGATGCAGAAACGTGTGGCGTGATCGTATCGATCAAGGAACAATCCGCGGACATCGCGCAAGGGGTGGATCAAGCCCTTGAAGCGCGTGAAGGCACGATGAGCGACGAACAGATCGAAGCGATCGGCGCGGGCGATCAAGGCATGATGATCGGATTCGCTTGCGATGAAACCCCCCAATACATGCCATTAACGATCGCCCTTTCGCATCAATTGGTACAACGCTTGGCCGAAGCGCGCAAATCCGGTGAGATTGCGTGGTTGCGTCCGGATGCTAAAAGCCAAGTGACCGTTGAATACGCTTATGGCAAGCCCAAGCGCGTTGATACGATCGTTGTCTCCACCCAACATGCACCAGAAATCTCGCAAGAAGAAATCCGCCACACTGTGATCGAACAGGTCATCAAGCAAGTCGTTCCGGCTGAATTGTTGGATGATCACACACGGATCTTTGTCAATCCAACCGGCCGTTTTGTGACAGGCGGGCCATTAGGCGATGCAGGCCTTACCGGCCGTAAGATCATCGTCGATACCTATGGCGGCGTGGCCCGACATGGCGGTGGTGCGTTCTCCGGAAAAGACCCCACAAAAGTCGATCGGAGCGCGGCTTATATGGCCCGGTATATCGCTAAGAACATCGTAGCTGCGGGCATCGCCAAGCGCTTTGAGGTCCAGGTGTCTTATGCGATCGGTGTGGCACAACCCACCTCATTAGCGGTAGAGACTTTCGGCACGGGGGTGATCGCTGATGAGGAAATTGTGGCGTTGATCCGCAAACATTTTGACATGCGCCCCGCCGCGATCATTCGCGATCTGAATTTGCGCCGCCCGATCTACAAACAAGTGGCGGCCTATGGTCACTTTGGACGGGCAGGCCTGCCTTGGGAAGCCACCGATAAAGCCGATTTATTGCGCCGTGAAGTCGGTTTAGCTTAATTGTAACCTCAAAAAGCGATCCGCTTCGGCGATCGCTTTTTGATTCCAACCTTGGAAACCCTTTAGGGTGCTTGTTTAGCGATTTAGAATCATTCATAATTTGAGCAGTAATCGCGCACCCTCTAAGGATAAAACCCTCATGAGACAAAAACGCTGGACGTTGTTGGCAGTGGTAATCGGAATCGCGTTGTATACCTTATGGGAAGCGACCACTTATGCACAATTGGACGCATGTCCAGGTATCGCGGCAAATGTGTTGGTGACGCTGAAAACGGTGTGTCAAGTCACCGGACGGGATCAGATCTGCTATGCTCATCGCGCCGTGATCCCAGAGATCGAACTGCAAGATCCCTCCGCGCCCGCGCCCGTCTTTGAAAACCCCGGCGATCTGCTCAAGGTGATCGAAACGCGCAACCTACAATTGCAGTCGTTAGATCTGGAGTCGAAAATTTGGGGCGCGGCCTGGTTACAAGTCCAAGCCAGTATCCCGGATAGCCGTCCAGAAAACGTGACGCTCTTGTTATTAGGGGGCATCGATCTGAAAAATGAAGATAGTACCATGCAGACTTTCACCTTTAGCAGCGAAGCAGATAGCGCCAGTTGCGGTCAATTACCGAATAGCGGACTGTTGATCCAAACGCCGGAAGGGGTCGGTGAGATCTCGCTCTTGGTGAATCAAGTCGATATTCGCTTAGGATCTACCGCGTTTATCCAAGTAGAGCGCGATAACGTGTTGAGTGTGAATCTATTAGAAGGTGATGCGACGATCACCGCCTTAGGGGAAAGTGTCACCCTCGCGCCCGGTGAGGTCGCCCGCGTCCCGTTGCTTGATCTATTCCCCGATCGCCGTCCGACGATTGAGTCGATCAACCCAGATGATTTACGCGCCTTAGGGCCTTTTGTGGCTGTCTTACCCCGCCCGATCCAATTACCCGAAATTGAGGTGCGTGAGGTGCGCGTAGCGCCCACCCGTCGGATCACTTATGGCGGAGTGGTGACGGATACGCTGACAGCGGGTGAAGCGCATCCTTGGGAGTTTATCGCACAACGTGGCGATGTGGTGACGATCACCCTAGAGAAAAATGCAGACGACGCGCTTGATCCCTCCCTTGAATTGGTCAATCCCAACAGGGTGATTGTGATCCGCAATGAGGATTATCTGCCCGATGGCCGTGCCGGAGTCTTTGACCTCACGTTATCGCAAAATGGCGCGTATACGATCTGGGTGCGCGATGAGCAAGCCAACCCCGGCGCGTATAAACTTGCCTTATCCGGGCGACGTTTGCCCACGGCCACTTTTACCGCATCGCCGATCATCCCACCGGAAGCGACCTTTACGCCTGTGATCTTCCCAACCGTTATACTGACGAATACGCCGATCCCCGTGTTTAATTACGTCTTGACCAGCGTGATCGGGGGGAATGCGTTCGCAAATGTGACGGTTACTAACGCGGGGCCGGATGCCGCACCACCGACTAGCGTTGATCTCAATGTCGATTATGGAGGATCGGTTGGGGTGGTGACGTTTAACGGAGGTGTGCCGCCCTTACTAGCGGGTGACTCCGTGACGATCACGATCAACGCGCCCCCTCAATCGGGCTTTGGGGCCTACCCGGCAACCGCGATCGTTGATCCCACCAACAGCGCGGCCGAAACCAATGAAGGGGATAACAGCGGCACTACTCTGATCAATTATCCTGTCCCTTAAGCGTCGGCTAGGGGATCGAGTCCACCGATTCGATCCCCTAGCGGCTTTCAACACATCGTTTGAGCGAGATCCCCTATAATGAGGTGATCCTATCAGGAGAGATAACTATGCGTCGTTTTCATTGGATCTGCTTCGCTATTGCGGTAATAGGGGGCATTGGCATCCATCCACACGCCCAAACACCCATTCCCGCTTGCCCATCGATCGCCGCTGATGCTTTAGTCAACCTGAAGACGATCTGCGAGGCTACAGGACGCGATCAAATTTGTTACGGTCATCCCGCCGTGATCCCAGATTTTGCGCCGCTAGATACCGATGCACCTCCGCCCGTGTTTGAAGTGCCGGGGGATCTGTTACGGGTGATCGAAACCCGTTCACTGCAATTAGAAGCGTTGGATCTCGAAAATGGCTTGTGGGGTGCGGCGTTGATGCGAGTACAGGCGAATCTCCCGGCCGATAGTCCGGAAAATGTGACGATCTTGATCATGGGCGGAGTCACCTTCGCCAACGAGAGCGACACCCTACAGGCCTTCACCTTTAGCGTAGATGACCGAGACGGCGAATCGTGCCAACAGTTGCCTCCGAGTGGATTGCTGATCCAAACGCCGGAGGGGATCGGTGAAATCGCTTTACTGATCAATCAAGTCGATATTCGGTTAGGTTCAACCGCCTTTTTACGCGCCGAACGGGATCAAACCCTGCATATCAACCTATTGGAGGGGAGCGCTAGTGTCACCGCGCTTGATCAAACCGTGATCATCGCACCCGGTGAGGCCGCACAAATCCCCTTAATTGACCTGTTCCCCGGTGAGCGGCCCGAAGTTGTGCCGATCCGTGCGGAAGATGTGCGCGCTTTGGGGCCATTTTTGGCTACCTTACCACGTCCGATTCAATTACCTCCTATCGAAACGGCAAACGAGGCGATTCCGGTGCGTTCGATCGGTTATGGCGCGGTGATCATTGATACGGTGGGTTCAGAGTTAGCGCATCGCTGGCAATTTCAGGCACGCGGAGGCGATGTGATCACCGTCACCCTCGAAAAAACGGGAGAAGATGCGTTTGATCCCTATCTTGAATTGCGCGGTGCAGACGATACGATCCTGATCGAAAACGACAATTATCTTCCCGACGGACGGGCCGGGATCTTCAATTACACCTTGCGCCGATCCGGGACGTATACGATTGTCGTGCGTGGTGTAAACGGCACACAAGGCGGATATAAACTCGCGTTAAGTGGACGGGCCGCAGCCACGATCACGCCGATCGCGTCACACACACTGACCGCAACTTGGACTCCCACACCATTTGCGACAACCGAATCGGGGATTCCGAATTTGACGATCTCGAATATTGATAGCGATGTTGATGATGATGCTGTCTATGCGGATGTTACTGTTCTGAACAACGGCACGGGGATCGCACCCCCGACGCAGGTGATCTTGACCGTCTTTTACCCCGGTGGAAACACACAAACCTTTAGCGAGATGATCCCAACCTCTTTAGCCCCCGGCGAGTCGCGGGTGGTACGGATTTATGCGCCGTATGGGAGTTATGGGGAATTTCCTGCATCGGCACTCGTTGATCCCGATGAACTCATTGATGAGTCCAATGAGTCCGATAACAGCGTTAACACCACGATTGAATATCCTATACCTTAGCTGAAATGAGGGGATCAACCGATCCCCTCATCCATTCTTTGGTGATGTCCCGTATACGCGGACTTGTAAGGCCGCCTGACCTGCTAGGGGTTCAATAGGATGCTGACCCGCCTCCGTTGTAAACGTAAACCACCAATTGCCTCAGATAATGATCGCCAATCCACCCAAAAACAACACAACCCTTCCATCGGAAAGATCGGGCCAAAAGCGCCGCCATCTCGATCACCAGACCCGCCTATCGTCATCACGATTCGGCCCAAGTGTATACCACCTTGCGTTACAGGCCGCTATGGATTATCCGTTTCGGCCGCTTGTGCCACATAAAACTCATGATTTTGACGCGCCCCATAGGTATAGGGCAAGAGCAGTAACATCAACACCAAGACAAAATTCACCGCTGCAAACGCCACACGCATCGGCGTGCGCTGATGAAAGGTGATCGGTGCGCGATAGATCTGGCCCGGGCCTTCGATCAAAAACACGATCAAGATCGCATGTAACAAGGTGTGGCCGATCACTTCCACTTTACCGAAAAACAGTGTCGTGGTGAAAAAGACCAACGTCACCACCAAGGCCAACGGACGTTGTAAGAGGTTGATGATCAACAAATAGCCAAGGCTAAACTCCACAAATGCCGCGATCGTTAAAAACAGCGTCCCCGGTAGCCCTAAGGTCAAATAGGGACGTTCTTCAAGGATCAACAAGCCCCAACCGGGGTAAACCAGTTTCTCTAAAGCCAACCAACACAACGAAAAGCCTAAAGTTGCATACAACGCCGGGATCGCACTCCCACTCACCCGCGCATTCGGCACACGATATACGATCAAATAGTAAGCAACTCCCAGAAAATGGGCGTAATCTAACATATAGAAGAAGCCGTATTGCGTCGTGCCGTATCCCCATAACAACGCCGTGCCGAATGCCGCGAACGGGGTGGTTTGTGGGGTCAATAAGAGCAAAACTAAGGCGAATTGCGCCCACCCAATCACCGGATTAACCACCTGTAGATCTGGCACCATCAGCGAATCCGCTTGCCATGAGAGCAATAGCGTCATGCCCAAGCCTAAGCGTAAGATCAAGGCACTTTGCGGACGATACTGCTCTAAAAAGCTGTTGATCCGACCATACCATGTCACCGGCTCTAAACGCCGATCGATCAAGACAAGCGAACCGATCACGGCACAACTTAGCAAGGTCAACGCGATAAACGCGGGCGTGATCACCTCATTAAACGTGAGCGGTGGGGTTGCAAAGCTAAAATCCGCAAACCATTTGACATGAGCGGACACAGTAGATGTGACGATCACCAATAACGCACAAGTGGCCAAAAACCAACGTTTCATCCGAAAAACATCCCCTAAAATCAACTTTGACCCTGATTTTAAGGGATGAACTGGTGAACACGATTAACGATTAGCGAGAAAATCGAGGACATCGATCTGGGTGATGATCCCGATCACTTGGTGATCCGATGCGCTTTCGGTGACGACCGCAACTTTATTACTGGTGAAGGCACTCATCAATGATTCCACCGGGGTGTTCGGTGTAACGGTTTTCACAGAGCTGTCGATCACTTGGGCGGCTTCGATCGGCACGTTGGCCGCGTTAGCGTTGGATTGAGTCAACAGGTAATTGAGCAACCCAACTTCGGTGACAATGCCGACCAATTGCCCTTGCGCGTCTAAAACGGGCAATTGGGATACATCAGCGCTCTTAAGTTTAGCGATCACCGCTCCGACCGGATCATGGGCCCCGGTGGTGACGATCGCATTCCGCGTTTGTCGACTCATCAGGGTGCTGACTGTTGCGCTCAGGGTGGTATCCTCTAAGAAGCGATTTTCACGCATCCAATTGTCATCAAATACCTTGCTTAGGTAGCGCGATCCACTGTCAGGTAACAAAACCACCACCATTTGATCCGCACCCAAGTTCCAATCAGAGGCATAACGCACCGCGCCGGCCAAAGCTGCGCCACACGATACCCCGCCAAAAATGCCTTCTTCACGCACTAAGCGCCGGGTCATCAACATCGCCTCTTTATCGCTCACGCGCACGATGTCATCGATCACGGTAAAATCGTAATTGGACGGGATGAAGTCTTCACCGATGCCTTCGATCTTATAGCTATGCGCTTCGGTCATCTTGCCCGTGTAGAAATAATCGTAGAGGATTGACCCGATCGGATCGACTCCGACGATCTGGATTTTTGGATTCATCTGTTTGAGGTAACGCGCTACCCCGGTGATCGTGCCGCCTGTCCCCATGCCGGTGATGAAGACATCGATCTGGCCGGCGGTTTGTCGCCAAATTTCGGGGCCGGTCGTTTCGACGTGCGCTTGTGGGTTGATCGGGTTGTGATATTGATTGGCCAAGATCGCGTTAGGGGTCTCTTCGGCGATTTGACGGGCCACACTGTAATAGCTACGGGGATCGTCGGGTTCAACATCGGTGGGTGTCACCACCACGCGAGCGCCATACGCCCGTAAAACGCGGATTTTTTCTTCGGATTGTTTGTCTGGTACAACAAACACACATTTGTAACCTTTGAGGATCGCGGCCATGGCAAGGCCGACACCCGTATTGCCGGAAGTGGCTTCTACCACGGTTCCCCCGGGCTTCAGTTTGCCTTGTTTTTCAGCATCTTCAATGATCGCGAGTCCGATGCGATCTTTGACACTCCCGCCGGGGTTCAGATATTCGACCTTCGCGATCATCTGGCACGCGAGTCCGCTCCCTAGGCGATTGAGACGCACAAGAGGGGTATTGCCCATTGCGCCCAAGATATTGTCGTAAATTTGCGGGGCCGTATCCTCTAAGGACAGCTCCGACTTTTCATAGGCGACCATTAGCCGCTCCTCCCAAAATATTGTAACAACAGTCTAGACCCAAATAAGGAAATTTTTCTTACAAGAATTGTTGTTCAGTGTACACTAGATAGCGATAAATTGAAACGCAACCGGAGTCAACGCTCCCCATAATTTCATCCATGCTTTAGGATCATGCCATGCCATGACAGCAGCGGCAGCGACTAGGTAAAAATTTATTCGGCGACAGCGGCAAGGTCGTTAGGTATACTGTAAGCTTGAGCGAAAACGCCCAAAAGTAAGCTTCAATACGGGTAAGGCGGTCATCTTGATGCTCCTGACGATGATCTCGGTCGTGTGTAGATCATCGCACAAATGGGCGAAAAAGTCGTAACATTTGTTACGACTTTTCCCGATGTCTTTTGAAGTGCTAACCACCGCCGTCATCACCGACAGGGCGATCCATATCAAATTTACGTGTAAAGAGGGATGTTAAACCCCCATTGACTGCCCTAGAATAGCTTGGTTTAGCCTAAACGTAGAGGTGTGTCGGATGTCTCCATTGCATATCGCGATCAACGCTTGGTTTTGGTCACGCCCTGATACGGGAAGCGGTCAATACGTGATCCAATTGGTACAGGCGCTCCGCTCTGAACGGGATTTAAAGATCACCTTGATCCTGCCTCAAGCGGTGCAGGATCTACCGGACGGGGTGAACACCGTGATCATCGGATCTCCATTGCGCGGTCATTGGGGAAAATTACTCTTTGAACAAGTCCTTGTGCCGTATCATGCGGCGCAGATCGGCGCAGATCTGCTGCATGTCCCCTATTGGGCTACCCCCATGATCACCCCCCTCCCGACGATCACCACCATTTTTGACGTGATCACCCGCATTTTTCCGCAATATCGGGCGGGTTGGTTGGCAGAAAGTTATGTGCGGTTGGTGGAGCGTAGCGCGCATCGTTCCGCCCATATCCTCACCGACTCCCACGCGGCCCGATCGGATATCGCCACCCAGTTACGGATCGATCCGTCTCGGATCACCGTGACTTGGTTGGCAACCACCGGAGCGTTTTCGCCGACTCCGACCCCAGAGGACGCGATCGTCAAGGCAAAATACCACTTACCAGATCGCTTTGTCTTGTATCTGGGTGGGTTTCAATTCCATAAAAACCTGCTCACCTTGATCGATGCCTATGCCCCGATCGCCCAAGAAGTTGCGATCCCGTTGATTTTAGCGGGTCGCCTGCCGTCCGCATGGGGATCGGTGCAGTTTCCCGATTTACCGGGGCGGATCGCGGAGCATGGGCTGGGTGATCAGGTGCGCTTGATCGGACAGGTGTCGGATAGAGACAAAGTGAGCTTGTATCGTTTGGCCACGCTGTTTGTATTTCCGAGTCTGTATGAGGGATTCGGGTTGCCCCCATTAGAGGCGATGGCCTGTGGTTGTCCGGTGATCGTGGGGGATCGTTCCTCTGTGCCGGAGATCGTCGGTGAGGCGGGGATCTTGGTGGATGCCCGCGATCCTCAAGCGTTGACCGATGCGATCCGACGCGGGTTGACCGATGCGACGCTCCACGCGGATCTTGTGCAACGTGGGATTGATCGGGCGGCTCACTTCTCATGGAAGCAGACCGCCCAAGCGACGCTACGCTGTTATCAGGAAACGTTAGGGTTGCGGCGTGCCGGAAAGCAACGGTTGTAGATCTTCTCCGACGACGATCATCACCCCGCTTTGGATCAGGCCATCGCGCCCCGGTTCGATGCGATCTTCTGGGATGCCCAACAAGCGGGCCAAGTAGCGCCCGGTGTACGGATAAGTGCCATAGACGCGGATCGTCGTGAGCGTATTGGTCGGCTCAGGGATGTTACCCGTTCCGGTGATCGTCACTTGTCGTCCTAATAACCATTCTTGGGTTTTTCCGGCGAGTCCGGCGACGTTGGTATTGTTATACACGTAAATCGCTGCGGCCTCTCCTTGGGAACTTTCGCGCAATTCTGCTAGGGTAGACGACGGACGCGGGTTAAACGTCTCTTGGATCAGATCGTAGATCGCGCCATAGTTGGGGATCAAGATGTCCTCACCGCGTTCACTTTTTGCAAAGGTGACATGCCGGGTATCGATCACCGCGGTGGTGATGTCCTCTGGAGAGATATCGGCCGCCAAGAGTCCCAATTGCAACACATCGTTAATCGTGAGGTTGGTCACCACGCTACCAGACAATTCATCCCACAAGGTCGGGATCTGGGCGGCGAAACGTGTCACCCCACCGACGCTCAAAAACGCTTGTTGCGCGGCCCGTAAGACTTGTTGTTGACGACGGGCGCGGTCAAAATCGCCGCCTTGTGTTTTGCGGGTGCGTGCATATTGCAACAATCGCTCTGAATTGAGACGTTGACACCCCGGTTCAAACGTCACGCGGATCGTGCCGTAGCCTGCATCGGGATAAGACGGATCATCAATCGCCTCGGTGATGCAGATTTCGATCCCGTCGGGGGCAAGCGTATCAACCAGCGTATAGAACACATCAAAGTTGATTCGCACGTATTTGTCCACGCGAATCCCAAAGTTCTGTTCGATCGTGGCCGCAGCCAAGGCGGGGCCCCCTCCACCGGGGTAATTATTGACATCGCCCAGATAATTGGCGTTGTTGATCCGTTCGGGTTGATAGCCCGGAATGCTCACCCACAGATCGCGTGGAAGCGAGAGCATCCCAACTTTTTTCGTAATCGGGTTGATGTTGAGTAGGATCATCGTGTCGCTACGATAAGCGCGTTCGTTGTCAAAACCGCGTCGCTCATCAATGCCCATGAGCAGGATCGTGATCGTGCGTGGGTCATCCCAAGTGGGGATCGCGGTCGGGCCTTGTGAGATTGGATCGATCGTGGCGGTCGGTGGGATCGGGGTAAAGGTCACACCGGGCGGAGGAGTCAGGGTACGAGTGAGAGTCAGGGTGAGCGTTTGTGTGGGACGCGCCCCGATCAACGACTCCACGGATACATCGGTCGCTTGCTCTGGTTGAAAGTATGAGCCGAATTCATACGCCGTAGCGTAACCGATCACCGCGCAAATGACGGTCGCGAACATCAAACCGATCAAACCGACGATAAACACCCAAGTTGGTAATTTTCGCATGAGGTTATCCGCATCCTTGCTCTGGTAAAACGGGATTGTAGCATAGGGAATCGCTGCTTGTCGTGATCGAAAAGCGTCAAAATGCGCGGTATGCTTAAACGGTAATCGATCGATGTTGAGTAGAAATGAAACCGCCATGCCTTACACCCCGCTAGAATTGGCCCAAGCTTTCCTCAAAACAGGCGAAATCGCGGACGCGATCGCGGCCTTAACGGAACATCTAGACCACGATCCCACTGATGACGCGGCCCGACGGTTACGGATTGAGGCCCAAATGCGACTCCCAGATCACTTAGACGCGGCCTTGACCGATCTCGATCAGATCACCGCGCCGATCGCCGATGATTGGATCAAGCGATCGGTGATCCATGAGCGCTTAGGCGATCTATCGCTCTCGTATCACGATTTACGGCACGCTTGTGCCTTAGAACCGCATTCAGAACGGTGGATCGAACGTGAGATCCACCTTTTGCAAGCGATGTCACAACCGGAACAAGCGATCGAACGTTTGAGTCGCTTACCGCTCACTTGGCGTTGGCAACAATGGCGCGGTGATCTCTATTTGCAAGCCGGACACTGGTCAGAGGCGGTCACTTGTTACACCGATGCGCTCACGCGGATTCAAGCCGATCGTGAGCTATGCGCGCAAACATTTTCACATGCTTTACGTGGCGGGATCGCGTTGGGACGGGCCGAAGCCTATTATCGTCAAGGGGTGCATGATCTCGCATGGGCCGATTATCAGGCCGCGGCCCAATGGATCCCGGATGAGCCGATGATCAGCTTTCGGATGGGGCTAATGCGTGCGGATCGGGAGGATCATCCCGCGGCGATCTTGCTGTGTCAGGATGCGATGCGCCGGGCGACCCCGCTGTTACAAGCGCAATTTCGCGAAGAATTGCGGCGTTACCCGATGCTGCTGAAAGCCGTAGAGTCTCCGTAGGGCAACCGTGTATACGGGGGAGCGCACCTTGTTTTACAATCAGATTATGATTTTAACGACTCAGTAAGGTAAGGTGTGTGATGGCGCGTTATATGTGGGTATGGGTGATCATCGGCTTGTTGGGGGTATTCGGCACGATCGCGGCACAAGATACGCCGGAGGAATCGATTCCTGATCCCGCGCCGTTGATCGAACGGCCCGATGATGACCTCAAAATCGTCTTGTTATTCGGCACGGCCACGCGCAACCCCAACAATCCCGGACTCGCCGACTCGGTGATGTTAGCGGCGGTCAATCGCACGGCCGGATCGGTCTCGCTGTTAGCGTTACCGCGTGATCTGTACGTGTATGTGCCGGATTTTGGCATGAAAAAGCTCAATACCGCCTATTATTACGGAGAAGTGCGTGATGGTACAGGGGTACAAGTCCTCAAAGACACGATCCGCTATAACTTAGGTGTGGAAGTCGATTATTACGCCCATGTCAATTTCGCGGGCTTTTTTGAGATCGTCGATACGATCGGCGGGATCGATCTGGCAGTGGATTGTACGATCTACGATTGGAAGCTTAAATCGTGGGAATTGGACATGATGATCGCCGAAAACTATGAGATGTTCCTGATGCCCGTGGGCGTGCATCACATGGATGCGAATACTGCGCTTTGGTACGTGCGGAGTCGCAATACCAGCAGCGACATTGACCGCGGCCGTCGTCAACAAGACGTGTTACGGGCCATTTGGCGCACGATCCGCTCACGCGGACTACTCACCGATCTGCCCGCGCTGTGGAGTCAAGTGACTGAGCATGTCGATACCGATTTTACCTTAACCGATGCGTTGGGGTATCTGCCATTTGCATCGCAATTTGAGGCGGATCGCATGGTGAGTTATCGCTTTAAATTGGGCCAAGAGATCCGCAATGCGTTTTCGCCCGCGCCCGAACGGGCCGCGATCCTCGCGATCGAACCCGATCCAACGGCCGCGTTGATCACCCAATTTTTAACCCCACCGACTGAAAATCAAGTGGCACGCAATCAATTACGGGTGGAGATCGTCAATACCAGTGGCGTAGAACAACTCGAATATGTGGCGGCGGATCGCTTGGCGCAAGAAGGTTTTACCCCGGTGATCGTTCAAGAAAACTCGCATTTTCGCAATTACACCGCGATCTACGATTACACCGGCCAGACCAAAGGCGGCCCCGTGGCACAATTGCAACGGGTGTTACGAGTCACCGATGACGGGGTGATGACTGAACCGGATGCGACACGGGCGGCCGATTATAAGATCTACTTGGGGCATATGTATCTGTATTGGTCATGTACGCGGGATGTGATCCAACCGCGGATCAAGATCGATGAACACGGCACGATCGTGATCGATGAAAGCGCGTTGACTCCCACCCCGACTCCGTAAGGTTTAAAACACGATACAGCGGGAAAACCGCCCCGGATGTTTTCCCGCTGATATTTGCGATGTGATGATGCGTGAGATCGTTTATAATCGATACAAGATTATCACAGCACAAGACGACGGGCGCGATGAAATCAGTATTTATCAGTTATTCCAGTGAAGATCGCCCATGGGTGATCGAATTGTTTAAGGCGTTACATGATGAGTTGGGGTATTTGGCGTGGTATGACCACTTGACGGCCGCCGCGGCGCAATGGTGGCAAGTGATCATGGAAAACTTGGAAAACGCCGATTGTGTGATTTATGTGATGACCCCCAACGCGCTTCAATCGACCTATTGCCAAGTGGAGATCGATTACGCGCTCCGCTTGAATAAACCGATCTTGCCGATCTTCTTAAAAGAATGCACGTATCCAAAAAATTTAGCGGAGCGCGGGATTCAATGGCTAAAGTTGGTTGAAAATTCGGCTGTAGAGCGGGCCTTAGGGCGGATCGAAAAAGCGTTCGGTCAAATTCGGATCGATAAGCTGCAAAATGGCAAGTATCAACCGCAAAAAGCGGATCGTCCAGCCGCACCGCGTAAACATGACCCGAAAGAGAGCTATCGCTTGGCCGCGCAAGCTGCCGCCCAAGCCAATTTTTCGTTAGCGTTAGAGCTATATCAGCGGGTGATCGATGCGGGTGAGTCCTCGTATCGTAAAGGCGCTCAAGAACGCCACGGAGAAATTGAGTTATACGCCGAAATTGTTCATTTATACGAACAGGGCTTGATCCGAGATGCACGGCCGCTCTGGCGGGATTATGTGGAGAAATACGGTGATGAGTATGATCCGAAAGCGCTTAAGGCATTGTTAAATCTAGAGCAAAAACCACTGCCCGCGCCGAAAGCCATTCCGATCGAAATGGCAGAAAGAGCGGCTTACACTTTCAAGGGCAAACGGAATCACGATTGGACTCCGGTAGTCATGACGTTTGATGACCTGAAGATCCCCGATATGCCGTTTTGCCTTGTCCCGGTCGGATCATTTGAAATGGGCGATGATCAAAATGACGATCAAATTCGACATCCGCAAACCCTTTCGCGGCCGTATTGGATCGCACAATACCCAGTGACCCATAGAGAATGGAAACAAGGGGTGGCGGCCGGCGTAGTGCGTGAACCGTCTACCCAAAATCCCTTAGCTTGGTATCAGGCGGATGATCTACAAGACGCACCTGTGGCAGGGATCTCATGGACGGAGGCCCTAAAATTTTGCCAATGGCTAGGGGCGCGCTTGCCCACCGAATGCGAATGGGAATACGCGGCGCGAGGGGTGGAAAGTTGGTTATTTCCTTGGGGAAACGATTGGAACAGCGATTACGCGGTGGTACGTGCCAACAGCGGCGGAAAACCCAATCCGATCTCGGTGCGATCTGGTGGACGCAGTTGGATCGATGCCCGACACTTGATCGGCAATGTGTCCGAATGGTGTAGCACCCGCTACCATGAGGATCGCTATCCTTATCCGTATCAATCGGCGGATGGGCGGGAAGATCTCACCGATACCCATGATCAACGGATCTTACGCGGCGGTTCATGGGATAACGGACGCGATCAGGTAAGCGCGGCGTTACGTCATTGGGGAGAAGTGAGCGATCGATACCATTACCTTGGCTTTCGCTGTGCGCGATCGGCGCTGATGCTTAAGGCCATCGCCTCACAACAGATCGCCGAAAAGACGTAACATTTGTTACGACTTTTTCGCTCATCTGTGCTATCATCTACTCCAGATGACCGTGATCACCTTCAGGAGGATCGGATGAGTGGGCAATTTCAGCTTGTATTTGCGGTTTCGGGCTTGCTTCTCGACGTTAGAGCGCAAATCTTACGATCCGCCTGAACACGTTGCGGCTGTCGCCGAATCTTTTTTGGGGTGTCACTGCCGCCACTGCCTTAGTGAGCAGACGATTGGATGTGTCTGTTGTAATGATGTGATGATGCGTCAGATCGTTTATAATCAATGCGAGATTATCACAGCACAAGACGACGGGCGCGATGAATTTATTTATCAGTTATTCAGGTGAAGATCGCCCATGGGTGATCGAATTGTCTAAGGCGTTACATGATGAGTTGGGGTATTTGGCGTGGTATGACCACTTGACGGCGGCCGCGGCGCAATGGTGGCAAGTGATCATGGAAAACTTGGAAAACGCCGATTGTGTGATCTATGTGATGACCCCCAACTCGCTTCAATCCAGCTATTGCCAAGCGGAGATCGATTACGCGCTTCGCTTGAATAAACCGATCTTGCCGATCTTCTTAAAAGAATGCCCGTATCCAAAAAATTTAGCGGAGCGCGGGATTCAATGGCTAAAGTTGAGCGAAAATGCCACAATGGAGCGCACTTTGCTCCAGATCGAACGGTCATTTAGGCAAATTCAGAGCGATGAGGCGAAAGGCAAGTATCAACCGCAAAAAGCGGATCGTCCGGCCATGCCGCGTAAACATGACCCGAAAGAGAGTTATCGCTTGGCCGCGCAAGCCGCGGCACAAGCCAATTTCTCGTTAGCGTTAGAGCTGTATCAGCGGGTGATCGATGCAGGTGAGTCCGCATATCGTAAAGGCGCGCAAGAACGTCACGGAGAAATTGAGTTATACGCCGAAATTGTTCATCTATACGAACAGGGTTTGATCCGAGATGCGCGCCCGCTCTGGCGGGATTATGTGGAGAAATACGATGATGAGTATGATCCCAAAGCGCTTAAGGTGTTGTTAAATCTAGAGCAAAAACCACCGCCCGCGCCGAAAGCCAATCCGATCGAAATTGCAGAAAGAGCAGCTTACGCTTTCAAGGGCAAGCGGAATGACGATTGGACTCCGGTGGTGATGACGTTTGATGACCTTGTCCCCGTCGGATCGTTTGAAATGGGTGATGACAATTCAAGATGGACTGATGAAAGGCCTGCCCATCCACAAACGATCGCACGGCCGTATTGGATCGCGCAATCTCCGGTGACGAATGCTCAATGGCGAGTCGCGGTGGAAGCGAAAGTGGTAGATGTGCCACAAACTACAAATTCATTGAAATGGTATCAAGACTCCAATATGGCAGACGCGCCGGTGGTGGGGATCTCATGGTTTGATGCCCTGAAGTTTTGCCAATGGTTAGGGACGCGCTTGCCCACGGAACGCGACTGGGAATACGCGGCACGGGGGATCGAAAGTCTGATCTATCCATGGGGGAACGCGTGGAAGGCGGAGAACGCGGTTTTTAAGGGGAATAGTGGGAGTCAACCGAACCCGGTGACAAGTCGTCCGGCAGGTCGGAGTTGGGTTGAGGCGCGCCATTTAAGTGGCAATGTCTGGGAATGGTGCAGCTCCATTTATGATCAGGAAAATTACCCTTATCCTTATCGCGAAGATGACGGACGAGA
>JALOOG010000049.1 GCA_025454525.1 Anaerolineae bacterium
GATAAATCTAGATCACCATCGTTATCGAAGTCCACCCACGCGATACTCGTGCGTACAGTGATTACACTTTTGAGTAGTGTAAAGTTCCCACCGCCTTGGTTTGTCCAGATTTGGGTGACTTTGGCATCACTTGAAGGCGCGATTGGATCAAATACCGTCCCCGTTTGGGCAAAGTCCAAATCCCCGTCATTGTCATAATCGCCCCACTTGGCATCGCCATCTCGTAACATCGGCATGGTCGTGCCTTGCAATTGGCTAAAGCTGCCGCCCCCTTGATTAGTCCAGATCGGGGTTCGATTTACGAGCGACTCCCGTAATCCAGTAATCAACAGATCGCGATCGCCGTCATTATCGTAATCCCCCCAATCCACACTGCCTCCGGCCACATCTGGTAACAACGGAGCGCGGTATTGGCTGAATTGCCCGTTCCCTTGATTGATCCAGAGTTCGGTTAAGTATCCATTATTATTAAACCCATTGGCGGTAAAATCTAGATCACCGTCTAGATCATAATCCGCCCAAGCGACATTGCCATTTTCAAAATAGTAAACCGCTAAATTAGTGACTAAGGTGAATTGATCACCACCGTTGTTTCTCCAAAGTTGGGTGGAAAATTCAAGGTTCGGGGAAGGGTTTTGTGTCCCTGTGAGCAAGAGGTCTAGATCGTTGTCATTATCGTAATCGCCCCAAGCGAGATCCCCTGAACTCGCTGCGGTCAAAGTTGCCACTGCTTGGAAAACACCACTTCCCTGATTTTTCCAAATTTGGGTGGTTTGACCGGCCAACACCAAGTCTAAATCCCCGTCGTTATCGTAATCACCCCAAGTTCCATTGGTACTAGAAGCAAAGGTCGTACCAGGAAGTTGGTTGAAGACACCGCTCCCTTGATTGATCCAAAGCCGTGTACCACTATTACCAATGACCAACAGATCCAAGTCGGCATCATTGTCATAATTGCCCCAACGCACAAAAAATGCACCGGGGAAAGTGGTGCTACTTAAGCGGCTAAAGTTGCCACCGCCATTATTGGTCCAAATTTCCGTTTGATCGGGGCCAGCGGTAGCATCACCCGCAAGCGTAACATCAAGATCTCCATCTCCATCATAATCCCCCCAATCGACCGAACTGTAAATTAAATCGGGGAATGCCGTTCCAAGGAGTTGGGTAAATGTGCCGTTTCCTTGATTTGTCCAGATTTCGGTGGTTCCGTTCATTGGTGATCCATCTAAAGAACCCGTTATCAAGATGTCGAGATCGCCGTCATTATCGTAATCCCCCCAAGTGGCCTCTCCATATTGAATCCCTGTAAGCGTTGCTGGGGATAAACTGAAATTGCCCGCCTCATTGATCCAGATTTGCGTGATCCGTGGTGCAATCCAAGCGCTTCCTGCGATCAACAGATCCGGATCGCCGTCGTTATCGTAATCTCCCCAATCTACACTGCCATTCGCGACACCAGGAATCGGTGAAAATTGAGCGGGATTAAGGTTGACAAAAGGTTGGGTCGGTTGGGCATTGATCGTCCAAGTGATGCCTAAGACGATCCCGCTAAGCAAGGCCAAAATGACCGTGAATTGTTTGTACTTCATCTTGTTTCACCTTCTGCTACTCTGTAGCTTTGTTCAACGATTCCATCCATAAAAATCGCTGTGTTTCCATCCAATAATCTAGCATAAGTTGTTTAAATTTGAAGATGATTTTTGTCAAAATATAATAAAAGAGGGGATCTGAATGATCCCCTCTTACGTAAGCGTTTAGGGCATGGGGATTAAGGCACTCGTGGGCGCTTGCGTCTGTAACAAGCTGAAATCATCGAAGTAAGTGCGGCCGGTGCTATTGCGACTCCACAGCAACACACGCACTTGTACCACATTGCTTCCGGTTAACGTCACCGAGAGCGGCTGATTGGTCACCGGATCGAGCAGTTCGGTATAAGTCGCATGAGCGGTGTTATAGCGCGCTTGTACCATTTGCATTGTGCCGTCTGCATAGTTCACGATGATGCGAACGCGGAAATTCGGCGCACCTGTGGAACGCGCATACCCGCGCAAGGTCAAGACATCCCCCGCGTTTAACGTGGTGACGGTGAGATCAGCGCGTTGTTGTAAGATGCTGTCTTCGGTTGCACCCGATCCATGAAATTCAAACGCACATTGCCCCGTGAGGCTTATACTAGTTTCACAGCTCATCTGCTCATCTGTGCCGTTACGAACACCCCAAAAATCAGCTGCACCATCCAAGTTCAGATCCTCTTCAAAGCTACGATTACGGAGCAGTTCGATCCCGCTAAACGCGCTGTTACCGCTGTCCGTTGGCGTATCACTTGGGGTAGGGGTAAATGAAGGCGGCACAGTATTTGTAGCGATCGGCGTAGGAGTCCAAGTAGGTATCGTCGGAGTCGGCGTATGGGTCGGTGGGCGCGGGGTATGAGTCCGTGTCAACGTCGGTGTATTGGTTGGAGTACGTGGGGTGGGCGTATTGGTTGGAGTGCGCGGGGTGGGTGTCCGCGTAATCGTCGGTGGGAGTGGCGTGTTGGTTCGTGTCCGGGTCATTGTCGGAGTCCGCGTAGCTGTCGGTGGGAGTGGTGTGTTGGTGGGAGTCCGGGTGGCCGTCGGTGTGATCGGAGTCGCGGTCGGGGTGAAGGTCTCCGTAGGTGTATTGGACGGTGTATCACTGGAGGTTGGGTGAGGCGGAGTGGGTGTTTCGGTTTCCGTCGGTGGAAGCGGTGTGAAAGTCTCACTCGGTGGGATCGGAGTCGCCGTTTTAGTGGCCGTCGGTGGAATCGGAGTCGCCGTGGCGGTAGGAGCATTGACTGTCGTCTGCTCACTTGCATTGTTATTGACTGGATTCACATCACTCCCAGAACTACTCACCAACGCATCGATCGTGATGATGCCGCTGACTGTTGGGATCAATTGCACCTCTAGGCTTGCATTCGACACACTGATCAATCGTCCCAACGCGCAAGTGATCACCCCGGTGTTATGATTGCATGTCCCTTGTGAGGGGGTCGCAGCGTTGAACGTGACTCCGGTGGGTAAATTGATAGTGACGGTGACATTATCCGCTGCCCGCGTCCCTAAATTTTGGATCGGGAACGTATACGTCACTGGGTTAGCGATCAACACCGGATCAGGGGTGTCGTTTATATCAAGTGCAAGGTCAATGGTGGTGGGAGGCGCTTGATACAAACCCGTGTGCGATGAATTGCCGCCTAATTGACCCCATTGGATCGCCCCATGTGCTGATCCCCCTAAATCATATACCCATACATGATCCGCTAAAGCCGGGTTGCAATTTCGACTAGCAGTGACGATGATCTCATTACGTCCATCCAAGTCTAGATCGGCGATCACAGGGACAGTCCCGTCGTTTAAATTGAGTGCGATTGGGAATCCGGCTAACACTTGGCCATTGCGATTGTAAGCGCGTACTGCCCCACCGGTACACGATCCAGCAACTTTAGTGGTGATCACAATGTCGGGGCGGAGATCACCATCAATATCACCGACCACAGGGGCGCTTGATCCAAACCATGTATCGGAGAAACTGACCGGAAAACCCGGATAGGCTGTACCTGTAGACCCGTTTAAAACATGAATGCGGGTATCACTCTGTACAATGATCTCTGGGACTTGATCGCCGTCCAGATCAGCTAAGGCCGGCATCCCGCTGACATACGATCCCTCTCCGGTGAGCGTTAAATTGCGTTCTAAAGTGCCATTTGCCGAAAAAATTTGGCGTGGGGTGACGATCTCTAATTGCCCATCGCCGTCTACATCCCCGATCGCGGTATATTGAGCGTAACCTAGGCTATTGGCGGCCACCGGAAACCCACTGACGAGCGCACCCGTGTGATGATAAGCAAACAGGCGATTATTTCCAGCAGAAAATGCGCTGGCCGTCACCAATTCAAGATCGCCGTCGCCGTCTAAATCGGCGGTCGAAAACGTGGAACGATCTTGTACGCCTTGTGAGGAATTCACCGGCCAACCGGGCAAAGGCGCACCAGTCGCACTATATCCATACAACCAGAACTGATCGCCCGTAACAAAGATCTCATCGATCCCATCATTGTTCAAGTCGATCAAGCTGGGTGGACGATTCACATAAATACTAGTGATCGGAAATCCTGGTAACGCAACCCCCGTCCCACTATACGCATATAATCCGGCGCTGCTACCGACTACAGCGGTAAAGACTATCTCATCTCCCGGATAGGCAAGCGACAATTCTCCGGTCGCGATCCGCCCAACACAGGCGCTGATCGCCAACGGAAAACCGCTTAACAGACTGCCGTCGGCGTTAAGCGCGAGGATCGGAGTCGTCGAAAAGGCCGGCGTGATGATCTCTAAACTTGGATCCGCGTCCACATTGGCCACCACGGTTGGCAACCCCCAACCCGTGCCGCTGACATTACAAGTCTGATTCACTTTAACGGGAAACCCCGACTCAAGTGAAGGGGACGCTGAAGTTGGCTGAAAAAAGATGATACCGATAACGAACAACAAGGTTATAGAACGAAATGCTACCACGAGATCTCCTTTCGGAAGTTATCATACCTCTAGAATAGCACAGATTTTCGTTTTTGGGGTCATATTACCTATTATTACAAAGATTTAATGAATGAACATCTGAAAGATCGCAAGTTGTGTGCATTGGTCTAAAGTTGGCTGACATCGTTTGAAGCTCCGTAAAGTGCAAAGGAAAAGCATCTTTCCATAAAAATAGCGCGGCATGAAGGTAAACGGCTTCGTCGGTGGGTGTGGGATTAAATTTATCTACGTACAATCATGGTGACGACAATGAAAACGGCAATTTGATGATAACGAAAGTTGATTTGTTATTTGCCGGAGATGTGGCAAACGGTGATGCGTAATGGAATCAGCATGGAAGTACAAACAGATAGAGACCCTTGACGGTTTGCTTAAGAGTCTTTTTTAACTCGTTCAAAAATTTAGCCGCCGACTCCCACACCGAAGCAGCCACTTCCCTGTTTAAAACGTGTTTCGATCTATGCTAGGCTTGTCTCTACGTAACTGTTCTATGCTTAATGCGACTCTCGTTTTTTGCCTCAAGTCGGGGCTGAAGCGCTCCACCAGAGGGTCGTACCGCAAGCCTACCCCGCGAATCATGTGGTTTGGGGCGTGCGGCTTTTCAAGCTTACAATCAAGCTAACCCCTTCCCGTCACTACCGCACTCACAGGCGCTACATTGACGCTGTTGTACCGTTTCGATACAATCATAGTCAAGAGATTGAGGTTTAGTGAGGCCATGAAATACCATATTTGGACGTATGGCTGTCAGATGAATACGGCTGACACCCAGCGCTTAGCGTCGGAACTTGAAAGATTAGGACATCAAGCCGTTCTCGAAAACGAGGTTGATTCGGCGGATATTTTGGTGGTCAACACTTGTGTTGTGCGCCAAAGTGCCGAGGACAAAGCGATGGGACGCTTGATGTTATTGAAAGGGGTCAAAGAACGCTTCCCGAACAAGGTGATCGGCGTGATGGGGTGCATGGTCGGCGTAAGAGACCCCCTCCACCTGCGGAAAAAGCTGCCGTTTGTCGATGTGTTCTTGGCCCCCTCTGAACCCGCACCGATGGTCAGTTTCCTCAAAGATCGCGGTTGGGAAGAAGAAGTGATCGCGGTGGAATCACAAACGCGCCAACAACGCGAGGCGATCCAAGACGGCGATCTGTTGCTGCCACAACATGAAGCGGGCCAGTTGATCAGCGCGCATGTGCCGGTGGTCTATGGCTGTTCTCATGCGTGTAGCTTTTGCATTATCCCGTTTCGGCGCGGCGTGGAGCGCAGCCGTAGCGTGGGTGAAATTGTGGCCCATGTCCGCAGTTTGGCCCGACAAGGTGTGCGCGAGGTGACACTCTTGGGGCAGATCGTCGATCGGTATGGCAAGGATATTCCCGATGGCCCCGATCTCGCGGATCTGTTGCGGATCGTGCATGATACGGCGGAAGAAACGGGTATTGATCGCATCCGGTTTTTGACCAGTCATCCGAATTGGATGACCGATAAACTCTTGGATACGGTGGCCGAATTGCCGCGGGTGATGCCTCATATCGAAGTGCCGATCCAAGCGGGTAACGATCAAGTGTTAGAGAACATGAAGCGCGGTTATACCAACGCGCAATATCGCGCTTTGGTGGAACGGATTCGCGCCCGAATCCCCAATGTGGCGATCCATACTGACATCATCGTCGGCTTCTGTGGCGAAACCGAAGCGCAATTTATGGATACCTATCAGGTATTGAAAGACCTCAAACTGGATAAGGCACACTTAGCGATGTATAGCCCGCGTCCTAACACGGTGAGCGCTCGCCGCATGGAAGATGATGTGCCGGACGAGGAGAAAAAACGCCGTTTCCACCTCTTAGAGGACTTGCAAACCGAGATCCTAGCGGAGAACAACAGCCAATACTTAGGACAAACGGTACAAGTGTTGGTGGAAGAAAATCATAAAGGCAAATGGCGCGGCCGCACCCCTCAAAATAAGCTGGTCTTTTTTGAAGGCGCGGGGGATTGGAAAGGCCGATTGGCCGAAGTAGAGATCATCTGGACTGGCCCCTTTACTTTACAAGGGCGTTTACCCACTGAAGAAACCCGGTCTGACCCCTTATTGGTGTTGGCCAATTAACCTTGAATTTGATGCGTCTTGCAGTTTGATCCGGTACAATCCACGTCTAGGGGGTAATCTAGATTCGGCAAGCTTACATTTTTTTGCTATACTGCCCGTGTATATAGTTACCCTACGGTTAAACGGTACTTATCACGGTTGGTTTCACTACCGATTGGAGGACGAGGCACAATGCCACCAGAGAAGAGCGGATATTATTACCCGAACAAATTTGCCCGCATCACCATTGAGGCGATGGAAGAAATCATGGGGAAAAATGGGCTGAACGCCATTTTAAACCTCGCACAGTTAGGGCATCTCGTAGACAACTATCCACCGGATAACCTTGAAAAAGGCTTTGACTTTGCGGATTTTACCGCGCTGAATATCGCTCTGGAGGAAATGTACGGGCCGCGGGGAGGCCGTGGGTTAGCCTTACGTGCCGGCCGTGCCACTTTTGCAGATGCGTTGCGCGGGTTCGGGGCGTTGGCGGGGGTGGGCGATCTCGCCTTCAAGGTGTTACCGCTGAGTGCGAAACTGAAAATTGGGATTCCGGCCATGGCCAACATCTTCAATCAGTTTTCGGATCAGATCTCCAATGTCTACGAAGAAGGCACTGATCGGATCATCTACACCCTTGAACGTTGTCCGATGTGTTGGAATCGTAAAGCGGATCGTCCGGTGTGTTTCGTCGGTCAGGGTCTGTTACAAGAAGGTCTACGCTGGGTTTCGGGCGGTCACGAATTTAAAGTTGATATGGCCACTTGTATCGCGAAAGGCGAGGACATGGGACGCTATATCATCTATAAAGAGCCGACGGCCTAACCTTTTCAGATGAAGATTAAACACCCATGCCCCGTTGTTCGATCTAAACGGGGCTAATCTGATCCTATTTACCACTTGTGAACCCTTGTGAACCCCTGTATACTGAAAAAATTCAGTAGAAAGTGGTTGCTTTATGTCGATTCTCAGTGGTCATCAATTGTCTCAAGTCTTCGGCGGTTTCACTGTTTTCACCGGAGTCAGCTTTCGTATTCCTCATGAGAGTAAAATCGGCTTGGTGGGGCCCAACGGGATCGGGAAAACCTCACTGTTGTTGATCTTAGCGGGTTTAGCTGAAGCGACCACCGGCACATTACACCGCGCCCAAAATCTCCGCTTAGGGTATCTCCGTCAAGAGGCGATGCAGGCCTTTCACGATGCGACTCATACCGTGCTAGAGGAATTGTATATCGTCTTTGAGGACTTAAAGGCGATCGAAGCGCGCTTACGTCACTTAGAAGCACATCTCACCGATGATCCGGACACTTTAGAGTCATACGGCGCGCTGTTAGATGAATTTGATCGGCGTGGTGGGTACGATTTTGAAATCCGCATTAAACAAACGCTTGCCGGACTCGGAATCGATGAGACCCATTATCACACCCCGTTATTAAACCTCAGCGGTGGGCAGAAAACCCGCGTTTTATTGGCCCGTTTGCTCTTAGAACGCCCGGATCTGTTGATCTTGGATGAACCAACCAATCATCTGGATGTCAACGCGATCCAATGGTTAGAGACCACCCTCAAAACGTGGCAAGGTTCACTGTTGATCGTCAGCCATGATCGTTACTTTTTGGATCGGGTCGTCACCACGATCTGGGAGATGAGTCGGGTTGGGATCGAAAGTTATCGCGGCAATTACAGCGCCTATGTGAAACAACGGGATGAGCGCGCCGACTATCATCAAAAGCGCTACGATCAAGAGATTGAACGACTCTTGACCGAATTGGATTATATCAAGCGTAACATCGCCCGGGCCTCCACCAATGGCGGCGCGGTGGGACGTTTACGCCGCTTAAGTCGGGATCTCGCCGGGATCACGCAACTCGGCCTCATGGAATACCTGAATGTCCCCAACTGGTCAGAGACCGGAGTCGGCAATGTGCGCCCATTGACAGTCGCAGAAGCCGAACAAACGATCAAGGCGATCCCCGCCCCCGTGCGTCAACTCCCAAAATTGCAATTGAAGCTGAATTTGAATCGCCGTAGCGGTGAGATCGTGTTTAAAACCCGCGTTCTGGAAGTCGGTTTTCCGGATCGACCCTTGTTTACCGCCGATGATATTCACCTAGAGCGCGGAGAATTTGCCGCGTTGATCGGGGGAAATGGCACGGGCAAGACGACTTTATTGAAGATCATCATGGGGGAATTAGCGCCGTTAGCTGGCATGATCTACCCCGGATCTCACCTCAAGATCGGTTATTTCGCGCAAGCACACGATCAACTGGACTTGAATCGCACGGTGATCGATGAATTTATGCGCCATAGACCGTCCACGATCAGCGAGGCCCGTCATTACCTAGCACAATATCTCTTTCGCGGGGATGATGTGTTTAAGACGGTGGGATCGTTGAGCGGTGGAGAGCGGGCCAAATTGGCTTTAGCGATCTTGGCACGAGATGGCGCGAATTTCTTGTTATTGGATGAACCCACCAATCATCTAGACATCGCATCACAAGAGGTTTTACAAGCGGTCTTGGAACAATTCGACGGTACGGTGTTGATGGTCTCGCATGACCGTTACTTGATCGATCAATTAGCGACCCAGATTTGGCATGTGGATCAAGCCCATTTGCAGGTGTTCAAAGGCACCTATAGCGCTTATCTGGAGCAAGCGCCGCGTGCCGAAAAACGCGCTTTTAGCACCCCACGCCCAACCCGTCCGCGTCCTTCAGCCGAGATCGCAAAACTAGAGGCGCAGATCCATAGCCTTGAAAGCAGCCTACGTGAATTAGGTCAATTGATCGAACGGGCCAAAAAGAGCGCGGATCTCGCATTGTTAGGGCAACAATACGCTCAAACCGAGGCTCAATTGGCGCAACTGATGACTCAATGGGCGGATTTAGCCGCTGAACCAGAAGTGATTGGGGACTAGTAGTGAATCATTTGAAAGGTGATCGCTAATCGACAACCGAGTCGGATCAAAATGTACTTATGAAGCGCCAAACCAAGTCTGAAGCGTTTTGCACAAGCGTATAAAGGCGATATCTTGGCAACGTCTAAATGATACCGTTTTGGCCAGTTGTTCAAAAATGGTTGAGGAGAGCGGTGTGTTTGCTTGCCTAAGCGCACTTCTCAACGCTTTTTTGGGATCACGGGGCTTCACTGAGTCGGGTAAGAAAGAATATTTCTCACTTTTTAGCCAATCACGAAGCTTGAGATGGGGGGTTCCTTTGTTCCAACCGAGGCAATCTTCAACATTTGGAGAATCACTCCATACCCAAACTTCTAATTCGGGATCAATGACCACCACGCGTATACGTTGATCCCACTCTTTATCGCTAATTTTCGCTTCTAAATCTTCTTGAATCTGCTCAGGTGTATATTTTGTTTCAGCACCGCAACCGTGATAATCAAAGATGACCAATGCGTAACGATAGTCTTTAACAAACCCAATAAGAAATTCAGGGCTGTCGTTGTAACATCCGGGATCATGTCGGGGATGTACACGAATTTCATACTCTATTGCTTTAATCCCGATTTTAGAGGGTTGACTCAAGAGTCCTTTAAGTGCTGCTTCCATGTCTTTATCAGCGACCAGTACAAATAAATCTTTCATCCTAAAATCCCCGCCGCAAACAAAGTCGCTAAATCCACTTGATTCTGCCATTTACCTAACTTGGGATGTTGATCACCACGTACAATATCGGTCATGCCTGCGGCGTTTTTGGCAAAACATAACAATTGTTGAGGTTCAGCCAACCCCAACACCGCCGGAGAATGCGTTGCTAAAAACACTTGCGCGCTATAAACGGAACTTAAGGATTGAAATACCGTCTCCACCGCGTTCGGATGAATGCCATTTTCCGGTTCTTCAATCAGGTAAATGCTATCGACTGGAGCAGGCGGTAGGTAAGCCAAAATCGTCAAAGCCAACATGCGAAGCGTCCCATCCGAGACTAACCATGCAGGGACTTGTAAGCCATTAGCATATTTGACCACCAAGTACAGATGACGATCCTCTGGCCGTTCTACCGTTGAAATACCTTCAATATCGGGTAAGGCGGTGCGAACATGATTGATCCAGTCATGAAGTTGATCTGGTGCGTTTTCCTCTAACGATCTGATCACCCAAGGCAAATTAGAGCCATCGGGTAAAAACGTTTTAGGGCTTTGAGGCGGACTGGGACGGCGTAACGCCTCGCTGTTTAACACCAGCTTCTGTACCCCTTGCGCGAGATAGGTTTTAAACCAACTGGCGGCCGGAAAACGACGTTCATCGATCGGAAGATTGCCTAACGCCGATCGCTGTCGACCGAATCCAAAATTACTGTTCCAATCGGTGGTTTCAGATCGAAAGTAATCACTGTTAGCGGTTTTACTGATGATCTTACGCCAACCACTAGGGGTATGTTTTCCGGAATCACGGGTAATATGATCTGGGAGAGTGGGGACATCGGGAAAACTTGATTTTGAGGGTGTTTTGGGACGCGACTCATTCAATAACCACAAATTTTCGGTTAAAAGCGCGATCTCCCCGGAACCGGCCTCGATCCCCACTCGCATCTCATAGCGTAGATAAGGGTAAGATTTAGCGATGTGATCGGGTAATATGACCTCAAGTGCCAATTCAAATACCTCACCGCCACGCATCCAAGTGAGATCCCGAAAATCCGATACGCGCTCACGAACCACTTCGGTAATCGTCGATTGTTGTACAGTTTCGCCCACAAACGCGATCACATCTAAAAAGGTGGTTTTACCGCTGGCATTCGGCCCGATCAGCACTTGAAACGGGCTTAACGGTTGTTGAATGTACCGTAACGCACGGTAATTTAAAGCCTCAATTTTGCTAATCATCTTTCCCTCTGGTATCTAATGAGGGCCGCGCCCATCCGCTATTTAAAAGTCAAAAACATCATAATCTTTGCAGATCGTGACCGGGCCCACATAAGTTTCTTGCGCTTCGGGCAACAATAATGATGAGTCGTGATTCCACACCTGATAATGGATCAATAAGAGTGATTTTGCGTTTACCCGGGTGGCCGTTTCACCCGCTTGTCGGGCGGTACTGTGGCCGGGTGGCGGGCCTGCTGCCTCATGGATCAACAGATCGGCCTCCTTCGCCAATTCTAACAAGGTGTTACATGGCTCTGTATCGCAACTATAAGCGAGGATCTTGCCCGTGAGTTTATTTTCGATGCGGAGTCCGATCGTTGGGACAAAGTGATTCACCGGCCAAGCGGTGATCCGAAAATCGTCGTTTTCCATGACTGGAGCGCGACTGCGCTCACTCACCCGCTGAAACGAGACCGGAAAAAAGTCTGGCCATTCACGCCAACCAAAACCGGCCATCATATCCTCGGTGCGATTGATGCAATGATGCAATCCATAGATCCGCAACGGGGTACGGCGGCCCAATTGCCACATATGCATCATCATATTCGGGATACCAGAGACATGATCGGGGTGAAAATGGGTGAGGATCACATCCTCTAAACCTTCATCATTGATGCCCATTTCTTTGATCTTGCCCAACGGATTCGATCCCGCGTCAATCAACACCGGGGTGCTACGCTCCCCGATCAGCAGAAAATGGGTGTAATCGTGTTTTGCATCATTCACCGCGGCAGCAGAGCCGAGTACGACTAGTTTGGCCATGTAGATCCTCAAATTTTCTCACAACCGTGCCAAGCTCTATTAAACCACAAGCGCGCCATTTTTACGCGATAGAGTTTTTTATGACCTAGAATCAGCACTTCCCGAAATTTTAATCGTTACGTAAAATCAGCACACATCGGATCGCCTAAATGAGTCCATTTTGGTTAGAGTATGTTTCAAGATGCTTGGGTATCCCTGCTTCGCACCGTGTTAGATTTTCAGTTTGATGCGTTTAATCCAGAGTACACAGAGTACGAAGAGCTCAACTTGAGCCTTGCACAAGAATACGTCCGCCGTGCGGCGTTATGGGCGCAAGCATTGGGATGCCGCGATCAGTGGCCATTCTTTGACGCAATTCGCCGACTCGATCCAACCTTTGAGCTGACCGCAATGGCCGAAAATGCGTTGGACAACCGCTTACAAGAGAAAATAGGGAGTTGGCACATGAGGTTGCTGGTGAAGGCGGCGATCCGTTGGTATGCCTTCAAAAGCTCCACCCACGTTTACCTACCCGATCTGCCCGATTTATATGCACCGATTATCGCCATGTACTTTCATCACGGTGCGATCACCGCAGAACATCATCTGATTCAAACGCCGATCATCGGGTTCCAAAAGTTACCCTTCGAGACGTACCTACTACACGCCCCCTATATGGATGCAAAAGAGGTCAGCGCGCTAATGACTCCTGCTCCGGTGACCACCTTCACTTTCACCAAAGGCTGGTTTCGCTCACAAAAACGCCCCTTGGCTTTATGGGATCTGGAAACCGCGCAAGCGGCGCACAACGCCGGAAACCCTTACACCGTGTTGGCCGGTAAAAATGTTGAGCGTCCGGTGGCTTTTCTGGAGATCGGGCCACAAAATGGCTTTATCGGCGTTACCTTTCTTGATTCGTTTCTACGGTGTTATCTCGAATATTCCTTCCAACAAAAAGGCGAACGTTATTTTTTGTATTCAGTCAACCTGCGAATCTATGACGGGGATAGCGAGACCGTGACACAAATGGATACCTATCGTTTTACCCCAGAAGGTGAGTTGACGATCTACGAAAACAATGTGTTAGATCAAATCATGACCACCCGAACGGCGGCTCATCCGGTGGATGTTAGTCGAAACTGGGAAGATGTGCCTGTTTTTGGTCAATATACGGGCTTTGTCCGTGTGGAACGTTGATTCACCCGCTTTCAGCGACTGCAAAAAAGCATTGATGCAATTGACGGCGAAAGCGCATCAATTTTTGGAACGGTGCAATCACCGGCCAAACCCTATGGTTCGGACACGTCCGTTCACAAAAGCGCTCTAACACGTCATAATCTAGAGTCGGGTTCAGATACAACCCGATACTCAACAAAAGGTCTTCTAAACCTTGCGTGTAGTGACTCAGCTGAAATTGCGCTAAAAATAATTCGGACTCGGCCAACGTCCAGACCCGCCGCCCATAAATCGATCGGAGAATATGCCCTAAACTAAGGTTGCGCGAGGCTAAATAGCGCATCCCGTCACATTGTTGGGCAAAGGTCAACAGGGATAAAGCTTCAAACAACAACCCGTTCGGGATATGCTTGGCAGATTTTACGAACAACCTCCTTAGGCGTTGGGTGTCCTGTGCTACGATCGCCGCTTTGACATAGGCCGGAAAATACTGAAAGACCGGGGCCACCGGATCGGTTTTAGCCCACATATCCGCATCAAACCCCCAAGCGTGCCATTGAACCAACGGCACTCGCTGAAACATCTGCTGTAACCACCAATAAGCGTTCGGTTTGCCTTTTTGCCGTTGTTTGATCCCATCGCGTAACATGCCTTCATCATACTGTTTGGGGATTTGAAAGCGTAAACGCCAAGTCGGATTGCTAGTGGGGGTGACATACGCCTCTAAGCGGGTGAGATTGCGCGCTATCAATCGTGACTCTGGCAACCACACCAATAAATCGGCCGCTTCTTGACGGGTGGACGCATGATCCAAACAGCTTTCTAACAATGGCTCATCCGCCATGCTAAGCCCATAACGAAACGCGGGTATCAGACGCTTTTGAATTTGCCGATCGCCGATCGCTTCAAATTGTGCGCGTGCTTGCGCCGGATCCACGCGCCGTAAGCGCTTAAAAGTGATCAAGGAGGATCGAATCGGGTGGGTGAGCTGCTTGACCGCATATTTGATCGGCAATCCTTGTTCCACCATCCAAGTAACGCGATCCCCTAACGCCATTGATTCTAGATCTAACAGATCCTCAACCCATTGCTGCCTGATCCAACTTTGTTGAGGGTACAAGATCCTAGGAATCCATTCCGGCGGTAACAATTGATCGTGATCGATCAAATAAGTGAGGTATTCGGGCAAAAGTTGTTGATAATGCTGCATCACCTCATCCAGCTTTTGGGCAAATTGTGGAACACAATAGCGCTCTGTTTTATACGGACTCGGCACAGGCAACGGATCATCAAGGCGCTGTGGAAGATACCCCGCCCGCGCTTGTAATCCCAATACCCCGCAAGTTTGTAACAGGGAGTCGGGGTGAGATGTTTCGCCGCTTACCGCCGCGTTGAGTAGTTCTGGTGGAATCAAAGTCATCATTGTAAGATCCGTTCACGGTGCAAGTGCTTTATGAAATTCGCACCGAAATTGCAACAAGTGTTCCAAGTGATCATGTTTCGCCCGCCATTGCCGCAATTTTAACATCGGCAACGTAAACAACGCTAAGATCCGCTCCCCTAGATCCGGTGGGCCATACAGCGCTAGTTGATCGACCAATTCGATCATATCTTCTGTAAGCCCACCTAATTGATCGACACGCAATTCTAACGGGGCGAGGATGCGCTCTGTGAACGAATGCGACCAAGCGCGATTATGAGAACGCAACAATTTACTCAAGATGCTTTGACGGCTAAGCCCATCCCAGTATTCATTTAACAGGTGGATCAACAACGCTTCACGTTCATCCGCCGATAACAAGCTGAATAAGCCCACTTGTTGGGTAATCGAGACATCATCAGGGGTGCGTAACAGGACTTGAACCAATTCCGTGTCATTTTCCAAGAAACAACTCCAGACCAACGCATCCACCATCTTTGCACCGACTTCACTGTAATGCGCGGCGCGCACCAATTTCTCCGGAGTCAGGTGATAATGGTGATACCAATACGACGGCCTGACCAAGCGTAACATCTGATGTAACCACCATACCTCACGACGTGGAAACACATTCACGTCATGTTCATAGAGGATGCCATCGCGGGCCATCTCCGGGGTAAATTCCAAAGGATAGAGAAAACTAAAGTGGATCGGATACGTGCCAGCGGGATGAAAACGCAAATGGGGTTTAAGCCGTTTGAGCAAGCGTTGTACATAAGCCGATTCCGGTAGACAAGCCAATAACCGCGCCGCCACTAAGCGCGCCGTTTCATCCTCTAATAACTGCTCTAAAAAGGGTTCATCCTCTAAGCTTAGGTTGAAGCGGAGATACCACAACGCCTGAGGCCAACGGCGCGGCTCAAGTTGCCAAATTAGGCTTAAAAATTCGCGTGCGCCACGGGGATCCTCCGCTCGATACCTAGCAAAGGCCGCAGATCGCTCCGCTTCACCCAACCTTGACCACGCTTGATCGATCGGCCGGGTAAAACACCAACTCCAAATTTCTCGAAACTCTGCTAACCATTCCCCCCGCTCCCCTAACACCTGTTTGATCGGTGATCGCATCAAATTGCGTTCATAACCAAAATTTAAGAGATACGGCAGCGTCTCTGGTGGCGCATGAAACGAATGCGCTGCCAGCATCGTCAACACTTCCGGGAGCAGATCGGCGTAGACACTTGAAACCAACAATTGCGAGAATAGGCGTGCGACCGTAGCATTCGGTTGACGTGAAAGCGATGTAACCGTGGGGTTTGTCGTCTGCTCATACGCCGGAGTCCAGCCCGCCCGCACTTGCAGATCGGCGATCGCGCTAGACAACAAGATCTTGCCCTCTAACGGGAGTGACGGGGTGATCGAAGGATGCCAATCGATCATTACCGGACGAAGGGTGGGGTGAATCGTGCCGACTGTGGCGATTCGCACTAACGTTTCATCTATCATCACATCCCTCACGTTTATAAGCTTCCTTGCGCGTTGATCCGCGTCAAGATCAACTGCCGAAAGCGGATCAAACCATACAACCAATCGGATTCATCCGCTTGGCTTTCTAAGGGGTGGAACAACGCCAACAAGCGATCGATATAAGCGGGTTGGAGATACAAGCCATACACCCATAAGATGTTGTTTAAGTCGTAGCGGCGCTGAAAGTTATTTTCCCCACCTAGTTCCCATTGTAAAACTTCAAGGGCTAGTTTACTCAGGGTGCGACTCCAAACCGCTTGATAATGGATCAACAGGCCGAAAGGATCGTTCCCCGTGCCTGCTAGATAGCGGGTGATGTGATTGATCAAGATCGACTCGTAGTCGTCGGATGTAAATAGCGACCAGAGGTTGTGCGAATATTTGAGCATTTCTTTCGGATGCAGACGGATCAAGGCCCGTGCAAATTCTTGATCTGCACCATAATAACAGGCGTGCGAAAGTGCTTGTAACAAGTTGAGTCCGGAGGGTGTTTGTGACATAGCACTGATCACTTGATCGATGTTGGTCTGAAAATGATCTAACCAAAAGCGGATCGGCGTGCGTGCGACCAATTGATGTAACCACCAATGGCGATCGCTATAGAATATTTGTGGGGATGACAGATGATGCTGTAACCGATCGCGTTCCATGCTGGCATCAAATTCTGTCGGACATTCAAATAGGATTTGTTGATCCACCAACACGATCAAGGGGCGGACTCGTTTAATCATCCGCTGACTGTAACGCGAGTTAGGCAATCGCCGCAATAAATCCGTGACAGCAAGCCCGTGATCTAACAACGCTTCAAGGATCGGCTCATCCTCGTCAGTGAGATTGAGATCCATATATAAAAGGGCGGTTTCTTGCTCATCCGCGTTCATCTCTGATAACCATAACCGCGCCGCGGCCGGGTCATCTTGACGTAACAGGCGAAAGATCTCACCTTGAAACCACTCATTCGTCACTGACCACAAATCGCGATAATTCGGTGGCAATTGAGCCGCCGCCCAACCCCACCGATAGAGATCGGCCAGACCTAGACCCTGTGAGCGGTGATCTAACAACGGTGGGATCAACGGGCGTAAACGCACATCATGTTCGGCCAAATCAAGAAAAGCGGGCGCATATTCCGCCGGAAGTTTTCGGCCGGTGTTGAACGCAACCTCAAACGCCTCCAGATTAGCGGGGCGGTAATCTGGCACTTTTTCCGAAAGCAATAAACGCACGATCGACTCATCAAATTTGAGGCGATCATCGTCTAACGGAAATGTGAGATCAGGCGGATCAGGGTGTTGGGGTGGAATCCAACCGGCCAATGCTTGTAAGCCCGCGGTTCCGGCGCTGATCAGGAGCGTGTGTGGATCATCCGTCCCGATGATCGCTTGACGTAACTGTTCCGCCGGATTCATCCGCTCTCCTGTTCCCATGTGCGTAAGAGGTGGTGATGTGCGATTCGCTGACGGGTGAGTCGGAGATGGTCATAATTGTAGTGTGGGGTCGCCTCTAACAATGCTTGCCATTCTGGGAGGTCATCAGGATAAAGGCAATGACTAAAACAAAGCCCTAAATCTGTATGATATACTTTCATCTTTGGCCAAAGGCGCACTAATTTCTGTAAGGCAAACACCGAAAAGGTGCGTGACCATGGCCAAGTAGCTTTAAACTGTGACGCAAACAAGGATATGGTGTTCTGTTCGGTGTTGATCAACGCCTCGTGCGTCATCAGATAATGTTCGCGTTCGGTCTCCGTCCAACGCTTTATTAAGGATCCCCATAGGCGTAATAACGCCGACGGATAATGCGCTAACAGTGTGCGGGCCATCTCCGTATCATGATGATAAATACACGCCCGCGCGATTCCGGTTAACATATCACAAGCAACACCCGGGCCGGCCGCAAGGTCAACCACCTCTTTATCGCTGATTCCCCATCGTTTTCCCCACTCACTCGGCGGTAAAAGACAGACCACCTGATAGGCAATCGATAGCGATGAGGTCTCAAATGGGGGATAACGATACGGTTGACTCAGAGTGAGTCCATTGGTAAGGAGAGTCAGTGTAGCGGTGTCCAATTCGCGGATCATCAATTGTCCGTCCTGATAATCGAACAGCGCTTCGGTGCAGACCTGTATCCGATGATGATAGCGTGATCCGGGTAACAAACCCAATAGCGACCGGGCAATCACTTGTAGGCCTTCTGGCGTGTCCTCAGCTTGCAGATCTACTAAGAGGGGTTCATCCACTAAGCTAAGCTGATGACGGACAATCAGTAGATAAAATAGTTTGGTATCAAGTTCACGCCCGTGAGTGCTAAACCATGTGTAAGCCGCACGCGGATCAATCACCGCGAAACGCTGAAACACTTCACGACAGCGTGGTTCATCTGTGTGGATCAGGTGATCCAAAGTTTCCACCGAAGGCAATTCCTGTTGATTGATCCACATTTTTAACCATCGTCCCCGCCCCTCTAAAAATGAGACGATCACATGCTCAAATTGCCAAGTGGCCGCCTTTAAGACCGCGTGAACGTATTCTGGCGGAATCATCGCGCCGATCTGCTGTAAGCGCGCACGCAATTCATCCAGACGCAAGCGCCAAACGAGCGAGAAGGTTTCTGCTTGTGTCAAGATCGTGAGGATCTCCAATGGGAAATAGCGCACCGACTCGATCGGCGCGGGATCGGGCAAGGGATCGGGATCATGGGGTGGAGTCCATCCGGCCCGCGCTTGTAAGCCATTGGTCCAAGCGCTTAGCAGTAACGGGCCTTCTTGTCCCACGCGATCGGCTTGATGTGTACCGATCACCGCGATGCGGATCAGTTCATCGATCTCCATGATACTGTTCCTTAGGATACTTAACAGGAAAGCCTGCTGCTAAGGTCATCAACAAAGCTTGGAGGGTATCTTTCATCCATTTCTCCCCGCTCATTCGTTAAAAGCGCGTAACATGCCACGCCGAAAAGCCATCACCCGGTTGACATGGTTGCTCATTTCGATCCATGCAGGTAACGGGCTATTTTCTTCCTCTAATACCGTATCAAACGCCTGATGAAATTCGGGATCCATTAACAAAGCAAAACGTTGCAAAGCTTCGATCAATTCTTTGACCGGATGCGCGGTGCTACTTTTGAGATAACGTTTGAGGCTATCCAACACCGCTTGACTCAAGGCCGCGCTCCAACGGTGATGTGTATAGTGCAGCATATAAAACGCGGGATGATGTTGATCCAACCCGTGCGAGTCCCCTAATCGCTTGAGCAACAACGCTTCTTGATGATCGGATGATAACAAGCTAAACATCGGCAAACGGTGACGATCATTGATCCGCTTGTCGTGATGCTCTAAGAGTAAATAGGCTAACGGCAAGTCTTGGGCGCGATAGGTCGCCCATGCCAACGCATCAAAGATCGCGTATAAGGGATTGGTGTTTTCCGCGGCGATCAGCAATTCGTCTAGCGTGAGATCAAAACGCTCACACCACACCCGCGGCGAGACCGAAGCGAACAATTGATGTAAAAACCATTTTTCCGGCGACATATTGCGATACCGTGACGGCACATTCGGCAAGATCCCATCGCGATTTAGCGCATCATCCAAGCTATAGGGCGGATCAAAGTCAAATTTGAGCTTGCCCCATGTCCCATTCGGCCGCTGACATTTCACCATCGGGATCACCCGTGCAGACAACCGTTGATAATGCCGCGACTCCGGCATCCGTTTGAGCAGTTCAGCCGCATACGCTCGGATGTCTACCACTGGATCATCCAAAGCGCGTTCTAACAATGGCTCATCCTCAAGGCTTAAGTTGTGTAGCAGTTGTTCAAACACACGGAGACGAAAATTGGCGCTATCAGTTTTCCAAGTCTGTTCGATCAAAGCGCGGGCCTTATCCGGACGCATCCGCCGCAAATTTTTAAGCGCATCTAAACGCACATCGGCGATCGCACTGCCTGTCCACGTCTTGGTCGGATTGCGGGGCGGGTCAAACCAATTCCAATGGCGTTTAAAATGGGTCACCAACCATCGCCCCCGATTTTGGACTAAGGGATAGAGCGCATCGCGCCATTGTCGCTCTTGAGCGCCGGCCATCAACACCACAGGCAACCATTCGTTGGGCAGACGTTCCCCGCGTCGTATGATCTCCGCCGCCCATTCGTTCATCACCTCAGGCTGCGGGAAGGTGATCAGATCCCCTAAATATCTCGCGGCGGCGGGACGGCATAACGGTTCGGGTTGATCAGAGATTGGTGGGGTTAACGCTTGGCTATGCTGCTTCGGAATCCATCCGGCCGAACGCCGTAACGATTCCGTCACCGCCTTGATCAAAATTTGCCCCTCATCAAATCCAGTGGGAGGGGCGTGATGTGTACCGATCGTGACGGCTGTGATCAACTCTGGAGTGAGTGTCATCGTATGATCGCTCCGCTAGTTTTCGGGGATCTCGCTAAAATCGACATAGCGATCGTCAAAATCCAAAGCGCCTAAGGGATAAAACGTGCGTCCATCCCATTCGCCGGCGACTCGCAACGGATGACCGCCCCCTAAGGACATCAAACTCCAAGGACGGGTAAATTGTGAGGAAACTGGCATATAATGCCCATCGGGTTCACGTAAGATCCACCCGTTGCCTTTATGCGGTCGGATAATGCCCGCTTCCACAATAAACGAGTATTCGATCAACCACGGATTTTTAGCAAGAGCCGCGCTGTAACGATGTGCGTTTTCGAGGATCGATTGTCCATGCAGCGATTGTCCTAAAATGGGTTCACCTTCTTGTTGCACGATAAACGCCCGTAAAGGGTAAGCGCTAGGGAAAAAACAGATCTCCGCATCGATCAAACTCCCGACGTTGAGCGTTGTATCAAACGGCACATCCCCATAGGCAAATTCAAGAATCAAGGCGGAACGCCCGTTTCGCCCCTGTAACCAGAGTCGTTGTGAGCGCAATTTCTGATCAAGCTCTTGTTCACGCCGCCCGATCACAAACCATTGATCGCGGAGGATCTCTCCGTCTAACACATCCTCTTTTTTGTAATACCACCCGATCACCGACCGTAGATCGGCTTGCACCGGTTCAGAGAATTGATCAAAGCGTTTAAAGCTTTGGATCAGCAGATACATCCGCCCTAGCTGCTCTAATAACGGTTGCACCCAATCGGCCTGTTGGGTGGGATAATGCGCCAACTCACGTAACCAAGTGGCAATGCCGGGGGCTTGGGCATCCACCATTCGGGCCGCCTTCGCTTCCCAAAAACTCGCTTGTTTCAATTGTGGATCGGCGAGGCCTTGTCGTATCAAGTTGAGTAACCATAATTCAAGCTCTTCAAACCCCGCGCTGATCTTTGCTTGCCGTTCGCTAATCGTCTTGGCACGCCGTTCTAGATCGATCGGTTTGGCCGCCCGTTTTTTGCGATCCAATTCCCGGCGGGAACGTTGCGCCACCTTATCTAGCCACGTTTTCATAAACTCTGGCGGAGATGCGATCGTCAGATCCTCGGGCCGATCGGTGAAGATCAACAGCAACGCGATCACATGCTTACACGGGGTTTTGCGGCTTTTGCAGGTGCATTCCGTAGCGGGTTGCCCGTTCATCAAGCGTAACAGATCGATCTTGACCTGATATGGCGCGCTTTCACTGCCTTTGTATTCACCCCATAAGCTATATTGATCTCGCCCTATCGATCGCCATAATTCCTTAACCGCCAGTTTTTGCCCTTCTTTTGCAACTGAGGTATCAGGGGCAAATTGGCGCACATCGATGTTTGTCCAATTGAATTGAGTCATAAGCGTTGTGTGATCATGGTGTTTTTGGTTTCCGTTAACCATATTGTACACCCACTTCTACTTTCAGATCGGTGAGACGGATTCAGCCCAAAAACAGGAAAGGTGATCTTAGCGGATATTTTGATGTTCACCGGAAGGGGCTTTGTCCGGCAAATAGTTTAAGAAAGAGTCAGAATATGATATCCAAAACTCAGCGAGGAAGCGCATCAGTAACGGGACGATCACGAGTAGCAAGGCGGCATGACCCAAAATGATCTTAGGTGTGGTCGTGGGTGAGCGGATAAAACGAAATACGGTGACAATCGATTACCAAGTGAGGCAATTTCAAGCACGGCGAACGGCCTTCTTAATTGGATGCTGGATCGCCTGACTTTCTTAATTGGATGCTGGATCGCCTGACTAAGGTATATACATGCATGAGCCGTTATCCCAATTTCGTGCGGCCCACTGGCCGTCCTGCTAAGTTGCAGAAGGGGTGCGTCTCGATGGGTGAGGTATTTTTCTGAGATTAGTTCGGTGCTTTCTGGGTGAAGCTACGGCGATACACCCAGAGCGAACTCATCGCGATCGCCTCTGCAATCACCAACGCGCCGATCACCCCGATCCGATCGGCCAATGCGCCTAAGATCGGTGCGAACATCGCAAATACCAGACTCGTCGTAAGCGCACTTAACGATCCCATGGTGGCGCGCTGTTGATCGCTAAATTCGCGTTGCATCAAACTGTTAATCGCCACCGTATTCACCCCAAAAAAGATCGAATTGCTGGACATGATCAACGGGGATAAGATCCCAGCAAACACCAAAGACCCGATGTTGATCACCCCACTGACACTGATCCCAACCATTAGCAAGCGAAATTCGCCAAAGCGCCGGATCAATACACCACTAAAGTAAAAGCTGATCGCGGCGGTGACGTTGGTGAGCATGTACATGATACCGATCGCCCAAGTGGGCCATAAAGTTTGAATAAACGCGGCCCGAAATTGATAGGCCGACTCACCTACCGCATGAGTGAGGGCCGTGCCGATCGTCAAAAAACGCAAGGTGGGATTTGTCCAGAGGTTGGCGGCCGCCGTCCGCAAATGCTCAAATACATTGGCGCGATGTTCAGTGCTATGGACGCTTGGTTCAACAAAACCCCAACTCACGATCAACGCGATGCAACGCGGGATCACCGAGATCCACACCACCACCTCTAACGAGATCAACGCGGCCAAGCTACCGACTAATGCAGATAAACCTAACGCGGCCTCAAACATTGAATTGGCCCGGCCGGAATAAGCTGCATAATCATCACTTTTGCCCGTTTGAGCGAGAGTCTCATATAACAGCGCATGGTTATTCCCGCTGAAAAATGACCGCGCTAGGCCTTCTAAGATCGCGCCGATCAGCAAAAAGCCATAGCCGCCCCGCGCCGCTAAAGCAAAACAGCCGATCGATAACACACTGCTAAAGGCCCCCGCGATCACCGTGCGTCGCCGCCCGATGCGATCCGAAAATACACCCGTGGGGACTTCAAACAGCGCCCCCGATAACATGATCACCGAAAACACGCTCATGCCCAAAGCGAATGAGCCGGAAACTTGGGTGAAATAGAGGATCGCGATCGGCACATACGGCCGAAAATCGGAGAGAAAGTTAAACCATGATAACCGCCGCACATTGCCCCAAACACTCATAAAGGTCTCATTCTGTTTAGATCTTCGCAAGGAATTGTCATTAAAATAAAGTTAGACTCAAGCTGTATCGTGATGATTTTAAAGGAACCAACCATGGATCGTATCGAACACCGCCGTCTCTCTGTGTGGGCGGGGTTACTGGTCGGCGCATTGATCACCGCGCCGTTATTGGCCCTGTTTGCCCTTGGAGCAGCCTTACTCCGTTTTCCGCTGATTCCAACCGATCTGGTGGATTGGATGGCGCGTACCCTACCGGGAAATGTGATCACCGCCGGAATCGACTTCATGAAATCGTTGATCGTCGGGTTTCAATTGGGGCGTACCGATGTGGTCGCTAAGTTGATCGAACAGGCCTTCGGTTACGCCATGTTATTCGGCCTTGGGGTGATCACCACGGCGGCCGTGTATCGTCTGCTCAATGGGAGCCTCGATCGCCAACGGATCAACCTGTACACTTTGGGAAGTGGGGCGTTATTAGGGGTGATCGCGGTGCTGATTCATCTCTCACTGCCTTTTCCGTCTACCGTTGACCCACTGTTACGGGCAATTTGGATTATAGCGCTATTTTTAGGATGGGGCGCGGCAATGGGTTGGATTTATTACGACCTCACGCGCTTACCTGTGGTTAAAAGTGAGACGGCCAGCGCGCAACAATTGGATCGGCGGGAATTTTTGGTACGGATCGGCGGCGCAACGGCTACGCTCACCGTGTTAGGCGGCGGGCTAAGCCTGTTGATGACCCCGCGTGAGGAATCAGTGGACTCCGATACGATTAGCGCACCGCCACCCACCCCAGAGCCGATCGTGTCGATCGATAATCCCGGTGATCCGACTCTCGAAGCGGCCCCCGGCACGCGTCCCGAATACACGCCGTTAGATCAACACTATCGCATCGATATTTCCACTTTTCCACCCAATATTGACGGCACGACCTGGACATTACCGATCACCGGATTGGTGGGAAATGCGCTGAATTTGACCCTAAAAGAGATTCGCGATAACTATCCGGCGCGGGATTTGATCATCACGATGTCTTGTATCTCCAATGAGATCGGCGGCGATCTGATCAGCACCACCCGTTGGACAGGGACTCCGCTCAAAGGAATTTTAGAACAGTTAGCGATTCAACCGGAAGGCCGCTTCTTGAAGATCACGGCGGCGGATGGATTTGATGAGTATCTAGACCTCGCGATCCCGATGAATGATGAGAGCGTGATCCTGTGTTACGATTGGGATGGTCAACCCCTGAAGCAGAAGCACGGTTTCCCGTTGCGGATTCACATCCCCAACCTTTACGGGATGAAGCAACCGAAATGGATTACCGCGATGGAAGTGGTTGATGAATGGCGAGAAGGGTACTGGGTACGGCGCGGTTGGTCACGCGATGCAGTGGTTCGCACGACTTCAGTTGTCGATACCGTGGCCACCAATGGCGTGTATGAGCGGGACGGTCAAACCTTTGTCCCGGTCGGTGGGATCGCTTATGCGGCGGTGCGTGGAATTGTGCGCGTTGAGGTGAGCGTGAATAATGAACCGTGGCAAGAGGCCCAATTGCGCGCCCCATTATCAGATCGGAGCTGGGTGATCTGGCGCTACGATTGGCCCTTTAGCGCCGGCCGACATACCTTCCGGGTGCGGGCCGTGGATGGGACAAACGATCCGCAAATCGAATCGCGTGAAGGCGTGCGTCCGGATGGTGCGACAGGTATCCATGAACGGGCCGCGAATTTGGAAGCTTAACTTTTCACACAAAACGGGCTAAATGGCCCGTTTTGTCCTCCCCGATCTAGTTGCGTTTTCCCCGTCTCTGATTGATAATGAATATCCCTTAACCAACATCTGCACATCAACCAATATATGAACGAATATGAAAACTTTGTACAACACTGGGCATCGATCGAATTGACCGAACGGCAAAGCGCGCAGGCGCATTTTGAGGCGGTGTGCCGACTCTTAAAACACCCCTTGCCGCATGAGATCGATCCGAAGGGTGAATTTTTCGCCTATGAGTATGGTGTGGTCAAAGGCGATCCTCAAGGTGGGCGCGGTTATGCCGATGTGTTTTACAAAGGCCATTTTGCGATCGAATACAAGCGCAAAGGCAGATACGCCGATTTGCGAAGCGCTTATGTACAGTTGCAACAATACCGTGAAAACCTGTTTAATCCGCCGCTATTGGTGGTATGTGATATTGCTCACTGGGAAATTCACACCAATTTTCCCAACACCGAAAAGCGCGTCTACAAGTTCACCAACGCCGAAATCGCGCTCACCCATGTGCAACGGTGGTTACATCATCTGTTTTATGCGCCGGAGGCATTGCATCCCGATCGCAACACCGCTCAAGTGACCCAAGACGCGGCCGACGCTTTCCAACGGATCGCGGAGAACATGCGAGGATGGGAGGCCGATCCGGAACGGATCGCGCATTTCTTGACCAAGTTGATCTTTTGTCTGTTTGCCGAAGATGTGGAATTGTTGCCGCATTTTCCGAATAGCGCGAAAGGCATTTTCAGCGGGATCATCGATCAAACCCGCACCGATCCGGCGATGTTTCGGCAATATGTCGCCCAACTGTTCCATGCGATGGCCGATGGTGGCAATGTCTTGCTTCAGAAGATCCCGTATTTCAACGGGCGCTTGTTTGAAAATGTACAGGTCGAAGAGGTACAGGCTGAAGCGCTCTTACAATTGGCGAATGCGGCGAATCTCAATTGGGCCTCGATCGAACTCGCGATTTTCGGCACGCTGTTTGAGCGTAGCCTTGACCCACGCAAGCGGGCGCAACTCGGCGCACATTACACCAATCGTGATGATATTTTGCTGATTGTTGAACCCGTGTTGATGCAACCGTTACGCCGCGAATGGGACGCGATGCGCGCTCAAGCCGTGCCGATTCGTGCCGCGTATGATATGGCTGAAACGCCGCGAGCTAAGTTGAATCGTCAAAACGAGTTACTCGCATTACGCGATCAAATGTTGACGCGCTTACGGACGATCAAGGTCTTGGATCCGGCGTGTGGGAGTGGGAACTTTTTATATGTGGCGTTGAATTTGTTGTTGGATATGGAAAAAGAGGTGATCAACGATCCCTTGTTCACGCCATTTCCGTCACCGCCGCCGGGTGTGCATCCACGTCAATTGTACGGGATGGAAATTGAGCCGATCGCCCATGCCTTAGCCAGTATCGTGGTGTGGATCGGGTATATCCAATGGCGGCAAAACAACGGGTATTTGCATTTCACCGAACCCATTTTAGAACCGAATGGGCATAACATCCGGTTGATGGATGCGATCTTGGCGTATGATGCCGATGGGAATCCGATTGAGCCGGAATGGGAAGCGG
>JALOOG010000050.1 GCA_025454525.1 Anaerolineae bacterium
ACCCCGGTGAGCGCCAACGCCGATTGGCAGCCCTTCACCCACATCTTTGAGGTAGACGGCGTATCCATTTCGATGTCCTTAGTCCCTGAAGGTTGTTTCATGATGGGGACAGAAAGCGGTGGCGACTCGGATGAGCGCCCCGTCTCTGAAGTCTGTTTTGATCAACCCTTTTGGATCGATACCTTTGAGGTTTCCAACGCCCAATTTAACGCCTTAAATGGCGTGGCCGGACGCGCTAGTCGTCGGGCAGAGGATGAGCGTCCCCGTGAACAGATTACATGGTTTGAAGCGCGTGATTTTTGCGTTTTGCGGGGTGATCGTTTGCCCACTGAGGCCGAATGGGAATACGCCGCCCGTGGCCCCGATGCCCTGATCTACCCTTGGGGAAACGACTTTGATGCAGATCGTGTGATCGATAGCAGTGATCCCTATGGGACTGCTGACATCGGCCCCGATTTGCGGCAAAATGGGCGTTCATGGATCGGGGCTTATGATCTCAGTGGCAACGTCTGGGAATGGGTCAGTAGTCTTTATCAGCCTTATCCTTATAGTCGAGATGATGGACGTGAGGCCGATATGGGAAATCGAACAGATGTTTTATATGTGCTGCGGGGCGGTTCGTTCATCAATGCCACTGACTACCTTCGTGGGGCTGGACGTAACGGGCTCAATCCGAATAACGAGGGCAACAATGGCGGTTTTCGTTGCGCCCGCTCTTATCAATAGCCCTGATCTCTGGTTTCTGATCACTGGTTTCTGGAGGCATTCCCGCGAAGCGGGCCAAAATTTTGGGGGTAAAGTATTATGAAAAAATATAGAAAATTACACCCTGAGATCATCGCCTTTGGCAACTTCTATCAGGCGGGGTAAACGGTATAAACCGACTGTACTGGCATTTGAAGGCTGGCCAATGAACTCAAAGCTGCATGAGGAATTGGTGAGTGAAGGCTATCGGAGTTTTACCGTGCATAATCCGAAACGCTATACCATCTCGCCCTTGGGGGGGTGCATCATAGCACTGTCCAGCAACTTTTCCCATCGATCGATCACGCGATTTTAAAACAAATTTTACCGAAATCGCACATTTGTTCCCCTCCCCATGGTTGGGTGAGGGCTAGGGGTGGGGTCAATGCCCAGTGAAGGGCCAAGGTCAAATGCTCAATAAAGAGCTAGAGTTCATTCAATGCTCAATAAAGGGCTTAGGGGCGGGATCAATGGAGACGGATCAGCCCATCTTACGCGGGCCAGTTCCCTCCCCATGGTTGGGTGAGGGCTAGGGTGGGGTTGTCAAGACCCTTCCTCTCTGGTTCAATTTTCCCTTCCTACATCACCCGCTGCGCCAATACCCCAGCCAGATCATCCCCGCGCCTCACCACGATCGCCGGGATCTTGGCCAATTGCAAGCGCGCCCGCATGTCCTCAACCGATCCCGTCGCCCCGAACGAGGTCGGATCGATCAAGATACACATCGGGCGAATCCCGCGCCGTGAGAGGATTTGCGCTTCCGTCACCCATGCCGGATCTAACGACGAGGTGATCACGATCAACGTGGTACCACGGGTCAAGTAGGGCATTTCGAGCGTGAGCATTTGCGCGAGCGAATACGCCGAAACGCTCCGGGCGACCGCTAACGTCTCAAAGATATGCGTCATTTGCCGATTCCCACGTTCAGGTTGATGCACTTCCCGATTCGGCGTATAAGCCGCAAAACCGACCGCCCGCTCTAGGTTGATGAAATATTGGGCTAACGAGGCAGCGATCACCACCCCGTATTCTTCCGTAGACGGTGGAATCCCAGACGAACGCGGGATCACCGGGCCAGTCTGATTGATCCGCTCTAAAGTCGGGTCTTCTACGAGAGACGCAGCCGAAAAATCGCTGAAGATCCAGATGTCCACCAACGGATCAATCTCAAATTCCTTGACGATCAACTTGTCTTTACGAGCGCTGCTTTTCCAATGGATACGGTTAAAACTATCCCCATAGCCATAATCGCGCACGCCAGCTGCGTTGGTCGTGACATAATGCGATCGTTGCCTTTGCGCCTCACCACCCGAAAGCGTCCCCATTGGCAGCTCAAATTTGGTGAGGTTGACCGTAGCCGGATACACGATCACCCGCGATGTGGCCTGAATCCAACGCGGGGTCAAGTACAATCCGAACGGATCGCCACTCAAAATCGACATCGGCCCAAGTCGAAATTCACCGCGTGTCTGGCACAACGTCTCCACATACCATCGATAAGCCTGATTCCCGCCCATCGCCGGTACCACATGACTCGCACGATGATTCGGTAAATCTGAATGATCGCGGATCTCCAGCCACAGTTTCGGGATAAACGAGAGATTCCGCACCGTGAACGACTCGTTGAGGGTTTTACCCACTTGGGCGCGCCGGGTGCGAGTCTTGCGTCCGATCACCAACCAACGCACCGCAAACCACGCCCATAGGTACGAGATCGCCAACACAAAGCCCAGCGAATAGGCGATGCTGAAAAAAAAGGCTCTCCCGGTGAACAGCCCGATCACCAAACACACGATCAACAGCAGATACAGGCTGTTACGTCGATGTTGACGTTGCACGGGGACGATCATCGCGTCGTAGCACCCGGAACCGCAGTAGACGACAACACATCCTGCACGATCGTGCGCGATGAAATATCACGGATGCGCGCTGCCGGCCCCACGATGATTCGGTGGGCGAGCGTGACTTCAGCCAACGCTTTTACATCATCCGGGATCACATAATCGCGCCCGGCCATAGCGGCCCGGGTTTGCGCCGTGCGGAATAGCGCTAACGATCCGCGCGGGCTGCTACCCAAGTACACATCGGGATGTTGACGAGTGGCCGTCACCAGATCGATGATGTAACGTTTGATCTCATCCGCTACATAGATCTCGCGCACCGCGTTTTGAGCGGCCACCAGTTCCGGGATCGTGACCACTTGACGCATATTCTCTAACGGATGTTGATATTGTTGTGCGGACAAAACGGTCAATTCTTCTGCCGGACTCGGATAGCCAAGTTGAATCCGGATCAAGAAGCGGTCTAATTGTGCTTCTGGCAATGGGAACGTGCCTTCATATTCGATCGGGTTTTGGGTCGCAAGGATCAAAAATGGATCTTGCATCCCATACGTCACCCCGTCTACGGTGACTTGCCGTTCTTCCATCGCTTCTAACAAGGCGGCTTGTGTTTTAGGGGTGGCACGGTTGATCTCATCCGCGAGGACAATTTGCGCCATGATCGGCCCCGGACGAAACTCAAATTCACGGGTTTGCGGGTTAAAAATCGAGACTCCGGTCACATCCGACGGCAACATATCCGGCGTAAATTGAATCCGGTTGAAGGCCCCGCCGATCGCCCGCGCTAAGGCCTTGGTCATCATCGTTTTGCCCACGCCGGGGATGTCCTCGATCAGGATATGCCCGCGTGCGATCAAACCTAGTACGGTGAGTCGAACTTCATTGCGTTTCCCGATAATCACTTGGCTAACGCTTTGAGCGATGCGTTCCGCAACGCTCTGCACGATACCCACAATCTGTTGGCCGTCATTAACCCGGCGCGATTGTTGGGTTGAAGGGTGGGGGGGTGGATAATCAGTCATTCATCGTTTCCAAAAACCAACAGAATGTCACTATTGAGGGTGCGATCAATGCGCCCTTTATTTTAATTGTACCTCAGTTGGGTACACTCTAAATCGGCGCTTGCCCTACGCTTTGATGACGCGACACCGTTCAGTATAGCGAATCAGCACACCTTCTGAACAGTCTAAGATCGTTTTTGCAAGCCAGACCAATATCAGTTACAATCGTGCATGTTCACTAAGTCATTTTTCAGCATTGCTGTGACAATGCTCTTGATTATTATTGATGTGTGATTCCAAAGAGGAGTGACAACACATGGCGAAATCACGGACTCAGTTGATGGTAGACCGCCTGCGTGATCTTCAAGCCACCACCCCGGAAATTGAGGCATCCGCGGTGATCAGCGTGGATGGGTTGAGTATGGCCTCCTCGTTACCCGCAGGGATCGAAGAAGACCGCGTGTCCGCGATGTCCGCAGCGATGCTTTCGCTGGGCGAACGGATCTCCAGTGAGTTAGGGCGCGGCTTGTTAGATCAGGTGTATGTGCGCGGGAAATCGGGGTATGTGATTCTGATGTCAGTTGGAGAAGAAGCGGTTCTCACCACACTCGTGCGCGATGGCGCGAAACTGGGCTTGATCTTCCTTGATATGCGCCGCACGGCGGATGATCTGGAAAAATTGGTTTAGTACCTTTACGAGACCTTTCGCAATTTGACAATCAGGCTTCAATTTCGGCGGGATGACGCGATCTTCCCGCCGCGTTTTTGTTAACTAGGTAAAGATGAGTATGCAGATGTCTAACCCCAAGTATATTTTCTGTACGGGTGGTGTGGTGAGTTCCGTTGGCAAGGGGGTCACTGCGGCTGCAATCGGACGGATTCTCAAGGCACGCGGCCTCAAAGTGGCCATCCAAAAGTTAGATCCTTACCTCAACGTTGACCCCGGCACGATGAGTCCCTATCAACATGGCGAGGTGTTTGTCACCGCTGACGGTGCAGAGACCGATCTTGACCTTGGCCACTATGAGCGCTTTATTGACGAAAGCCTCAATCGGACGTGTAACGTCACCGCCGGACAAGTCTATAGTTCTGTGATCAATCAAGAACGCCGCGGTGACTTCCTAGGCGGCACAATCCAAGTGATCCCCCATATCACCAACGAGATCAAACGCCGGATCGCGTTGGTGAGCAAAGAGACCGCGCCCGATGTGGTCTTGGTGGAAGTCGGAGGTACCGTCGGGGATATTGAAGGTTTGCCATTTTTAGAGGCGATCCGTCAGATGCGGAAAAGCCTAAATCGCGCTGATACAATGTATATTCACGTCACCTTTTTACCCTATATCGCGGCCACAGGTGAACTCAAGACCAAACCGACTCAACACAGCGTTCGGGATCTCCGTAGCGTTGGGATTCAGCCGCATGTGATCATTGCACGCACCGATTATCCGGTGAGCAAAGACATCATGAGCAAATTGGCGTTGTTCTGTGATGTTGATGAAGACGCGGTGATCCCGTTAGAGACCACCGATCTTTTGTACGATGTACCGTTGGTATTAGAGGACGCGGGGTTAGGTGATTACATTGTCAAACATCTTCAATTAAAAACCCCGTCACCCCAATTAGAGGAATGGCGGACAATGGCCCGTCGGATGCGCGCACCGCGTCATGAAGTGACGATCGGCATTGTCGGTAAATACATCGAATTGCATGACGCTTATATGAGTGTGAAAGAGGCCTTATTCCATGCCGCCAGCGCCCAAGACACAAAACTAGATATTCGTTGGATTCACTCTAGTGAACTTGAAAAGGGGCGTGCTTGGGAAGATCTCGAACAAGTAGACGGCATCGTCGTCCCCGGCGGTTTCGGTCAACGCGGAGTCGAAGGTAAGATCCTTGCGGGGCGTTATGCTCGCGAGAAAAAAGTCCCTTACTTGGGCTTATGCCTTGGGATGCAAACCATGTGTATTGAATTTGCGCGCAATGTGCTTGACCTTGAGGACGCGAACAGCTCCGAATTTGAGATCACCAGTGAACACGCCGTAATTAGCCTCATGCCGGATCAGCATCACATCACCGACTTAGGTGGTACGATGCGTTTAGGTTTGTATCCATGCCGTTTAGTGCCATCGACCATCGCCGCGCAAGCTTATCAGGGTCAACCGGAGGTGATGGAACGGCATCGTCATCGCTTTGAGTTTAACAACGAATATCGCCAGATGTTTGAACTCAACGGGATGCGTTTTAGTGGACTTAGCCCCGATCAACGCTTGGTCGAGATCGCCGAAGTGATCGATCACCCGTATATGGTCGGTAGCCAATTTCACCCAGAGTTTTTGAGTCGCCCCAATCGCCCACATCCGCTGTTTTCTGGCTTGATTAAGGCGGCCTTGGCGCGCCAAAAACACAACGCATCCGCCCAAGTAGAATAAAATCGTCAATCAATTCATAAAGGGACACCTTATGTCAATCGAAACTTATCTTCAGGCAATGCCCAAAGTGGATCTTGGCATCCAATTAGAAGGCGCTGCACCGAAGCACTCTTTGTTGATGTTCGCTGAACAAAATGAGATCCCCGTCAACAAACCGTTTAACGAGATCGTCAAACAATTAGATCACCCAAATTACGACAAATTGCCGGAACTATTGAATACCATTAGCCAATGGATTCATCACCCAGATGATCTTTCGCGATTGGTCTATGATGTTGGCGTGGCGTTATCAAAACAAAATGTACGTTATGCCGAAATGGGTGTAAGTCCCTTGTTATATATGGGACATACCGGCATGTCATTTGAACACTTTATCGAAGCGCTCAACGTCGGCCGTGATAAGGCTTTACGGGGTTGGAAAATCCGGCTGCAATTTGTCATTAACGTACCGCGTGAAGAACCGCGCCGCTCCGATGATGTGGTGCGGTGGGCGACCAGTGTTGCCGGCCGTCGAAATGGCGTAGTGGGCTTGGGGCTGAATGGACGTGAAGAAGCACAACCCGCCGGCCAATTTGAGCGCCCTTTCCGTGCTGCTGATAAGAAAAACTGCCCGCGTATCGTCCATGCGGGCGATAAGTTGGGCGCGGAAGGCATGTTAGACGCGCTGAAACACCTCATGCCGACGCGCATCATCGGTGGGTGGGGGACAGCCGATGCGCCCGATGTGATCAACGCCTTGGTGGATCAAAATATCCCCTTAGATCTTTGTGTCCCGCGGGCGTTGTGCTACAACCGCGTGAGTACCTATGCCGATTATCCGGTGCGTGATCTCTACGATCAAGATGTGAAGTTAACCCTCACCTCACACATGCCCGCGTTGTATAAGACCACGCTCAACGACCAATATCTGGCATTGTATGAGCATAACAAGCTCTCTGTGGAAGAAATTGAAGAGATCGCACTGAATGGGATTCGTTATAGCTTGCTCTCAGATGACGAGAAAACGATCATGACGGCCAGCTTTAAAGAGGATTACGCCAAGTTGCGCGCCGAACATCTCCCCGAACACACAGTTTAATCCAATCTTGGTAAGATTAAGGGCGATCATGATCGCCCTTCGATCGTTTTAACCTTATTCTGCGGGGGTGATATTGATGATCTGCGGCCGTGAGTCGACCAATTTCGGTAGCGTGATCGTAAGCGCACCGCGTTTATTAAATTTCGCTTGCGCTGCATCCGCTTGAATGTTAGTCGGGACGCGCACCGAACGGGTAAATGTGCCGAATTTGCGTTCCCGACTTAAGTAAACCGCGCCTTCTGGTAAATCCGTGTCTGCTACGGCTTGTCCGCTGATCGTCAACACGCCATTTTCGATGCTAACTTCTAACGTTTCGGGATTCGCACCGTCAATGGGTGATGTCCGGATCACCACCGAGTCCGCAGTTTCATACACATCGATTAATGGGTACATATTCGCGGTAATGCCCTTTACCCCTTGTTCCACGGCACGGCTAAGGGTATCGCGAATATTGGTAAATTCCTTCACGGGATCAAATTTTTCATCAGCCATTTGGATCTGCTCCTTTTAACATCAGTTTCCACTATGGCTAACTATACGTGAAATCCGTTTCAAAGGTTGTGCCGATCAAAAAAGAGAGCGCACGTTATGTCATCACCACGCGCTCTCCAGAAGTTTACGCTTCCGTAAATTCACCTTCAACCACATCCGGGTTAGGTTGACCCCGACGGCTACCACCATTAGCAGCATTGCTTTGTCCATCACCACTCGCATACATCTGTTGCGACAAAGCATAAACCGCATTTCTTAAGGTATTCAGACCGTTGCTGATCGCCTCAACATTGCCACTTTCCATCGCTTTTTGCAACGTTTCGATCTGTTGCGTGATCATCGTCCGATCATTCATCGCCACGCGATCGCCCAGATCTTGGAGCGACCGTTGCGCCTGATAGATCAGCGCATCCGCTTCATTGCGGAGTTTCGCGGTTTCATGACGGCGTTCGTCTTCATTGCGGTTTTTCTCCGCTTCCCGCACAAGGCGATCCACCTCTTTTTCACTCAAATTCGTAGAAGCGGTCACGGTGATCTTTTGTTCTTTTCCGGTCGCTTTATCTTTCGCCGTGACGTTTAAGATCCCATTGGCATCAATGTCAAACGTGACTTCTACTTGCGGCACACCCCGCGGAGCTGGCGCGATCCCCTCTAACCGGAACATACCAAGCGTCATGTTATCCGCGGCCATCGGGCGCTCACCTTGCAAGACATGAATATCCACTGCGGTTTGTTGATCCGCGGCTGTAGAGAACACTTCCGTTTTTGATACAGGGATTCGCATATTCCGTTCGATCAACTTGGTCATCACGCCGCCCATCGTCTCTAGGCCTAAGCTTAGCGGGGTGACATCCAACAGCAAAACATCTTTAAATTCACCGCTAATCACGCCCGCTTGTAGCGCCGCGCCCAATGCCACGACTTCATCCGGATTCACGCTCTTATTCGGTTCTTTGCCCAACATTTCCCGAACGAGATCTTGAACCATTGGCATCCGAGTCGATCCACCGACCAGCACCACTTCTTGAATGTCGTTCCGAGTGAGGCCTGCGTCTTGTAACGCTTGTTTGACAGGCGCATCTAACCGTTTCATCAGATCTGCGCTCAACTGCTCAAATTTAGCGCGAGTCAACTTCACCGTGAGATGTTTTGGCCCAGTTGCATCCGCGGTGATAAAGGGCAAGTTGATCTCCGTCTGCACTGTATTTGAGAGTTCAATCTTGGCTTTTTCCGCTGCTTCTTTCAGCCGTTGTAATGCTTGCCGATCTTGACGCAAGTCGATCCCGTGTTCGCGTTTAAAATCATTTGCCAACCAATCAACGATCGCTTGATCCCAATCATCACCGCCTAAATGTGTATCGCCATTCGTAGCGCGCACTTCCACCACGCCATCACCCACTTCAAGGATCGAGACATCAAATGTCCCACCACCTAGATCAAACACGAGGATTGTTTCGCTCTGATTTTTGTCTAACCCATAAGCGAGAGATGCAGCCGTCGGTTCATTGATGATCCGCAACACTTCCAACCCGGCGATCTTGCCCGCGTCTTTGGTGGCTTGACGTTGTGCGTCATTAAAGTAGGCTGGCACGGTGATCACCGCTTGAGTGACTTCCTCACCAAGGTAAGCTTCTGCATCTTTCTTGAGTTTGCCCAAGATCATCGCGCTGATCTCTTGGGGTGTGTAATCTTTGTTGTTGGCCGGAATCTGCACCCGCGCATCCGATTGAGGCCCGCTGCTGACATGGTAGGGCAGGCGCTCCGCCTCGGTTTTGGTCTCATTAAAGTTTTTGCCCATAAAGCGCTTGATCGAAAAGATCGTGTTTTCAGGGTTAATCACAGCTTGCCTTTTAGCCGCCTGACCGACTAACCGTTCATTGTTTTTGGTAAAAGCGACGATCGACGGGGTGGTACGGTTGCCTTCAGCATTTGCGATCACCACAGGATCGCCATTTTCCAACACCGCGACGACTGAATTAGTAGTTCCTAAGTCGATACCGACAATCTTACCCATTGTTCTTCCCTCATTGACTACACAAATTTAGTATGTTGTGATCCTAACAAGGGCATGTAAGAGCGATGTCGAAGCGGTGTAGAAAATCTGTAAGAATCAAAAGAGGCGCATAAGAGTTACGCCTCAAATGTATTAGAAATGTATCAGCGGGCTATTCAGGGGTTTGCTCCCGCTTGAGGATCTCAACCATTTGTAACAGCACTTGGCGCACGCTTGATTTTTGAGTAGCGACGCATGGCATCACCGTTACATGATCGGCGGCCTTTGTCCCGCGCCGCACTGCCGCCAAGTTGGCCGCGCCGGGCAGATCGGTCTTGTTAGATACGATCAAGTGTGGCACATCAACAAAACTTGAAAATTGATCGATCAGATCTGCCGCTTCTGGAAATGACGGCGTATCCGTGCTATCCACTAACACCAAGAAAGCGTTCATCTCGCTAGAGAGGATCTCTCGCATAAAATCAAAACGCGGTTGACCCGGCGTGCCATACAACATCAAAATATCATCATCTAACCGAACGCGCCCATAATCCATAGCGACGGTGGTTTCAGATTTAATTCCCCGATCTTCAGTCGTGATCTTTCGTTCAGTGGAGACCACATCAATATCAGAGATTGTTTTTACAAATTGTGTTTTGCCGGAATTAAAAGGACCGGTCACTACGATTTTATAGACGGACACGCAAGCCTCCAGCTTAGCCTGAAATTAAGCGCGATTCCATGTGTGTATTGTACGCTTAAACCCCACTTGTCGCAACAATCTTAACTTTAGCGCAACAATCGCCCTTTTCCAAGTTAATGGCTTGCCGATCGCTTCAAAATGCAAAACCGTTTCCATCCGTGCTTGATTAGGCGGCGGTAACGGCAGCGGCTAAGGTAAAATTTTTTTCGGCGACAGCGACAACGTGGTTAGATAAATTGTAAGATTTATAAGGATAAGCACTTACAATCACCCACTCGCTTGAACCAAGTTTTCATCAGATTACACCTTTTGTATGAGATCGGTCATGTGAGATCAAGCATAGCACAAGTGAGCGAAAAAGTCGTAACATTTGTTACGACTTTCCGCCACTGACTTTTGAAACCATTCCCCTACTTGCTGATTTGCTTTTAGCTCTTAATCCCAACTTATACCCTATTCAAGTGAAACAAATTGTATTCCCTTATGCTGGAGGTTGTTTTCCGTATGACCTAAGGAGACATAAGCTATGATCGATATAGACGATGTAAAGTCGGTGGTACGCCTGACCGATCCCCCTTTACTCACATTGTATCTACAGATCGATAATGCACTCCCCGAAAATCAAGCGCAATTCCCCGCATGGTATATCTGGGCCAAGAATGCGCTTCAAAACTATGAGGCCGATCATCATCAAGATCTATTTGAGCAAGCCCGCGATCGTGTCATGGAGACTTTAGAAACCTATCGGCCGCAAGGCAAAGGGTTGGTGTTGTTTTTTGGGCGCGATCTAGAGCGGATCTATGAATTACCCGTGTTACCTCACGAAAACCTGATGAGTTTTGGGGAAGGATTTGTCGCGCCGCTGATGTGGTTGATTGATGAATTTGAACCCTATTTGATTGTCATGGTCACCAAAGATGAGGCACACTTTCTCCGCACCTATTTGGGCGATATTCAACGTCAAGATCAGATCGCATCGGATCGTTTTACCTTTGATTATCGTGAATTGACTCGGATGCCATACACAGTCGGGCCACGCGGTCAAAATATGACCTATCCAGGTGGCAGCGATCGCGATAGCTTTGACGATATGATGGATGAGCAGATCACCAAGTTTTTCCGCGATGTGGCACAACACGTCCGCGAATTACAAGGGAAACATGGACGCAATCGCATCATCATCGGTGGGAGTGAGCAGTCTGCCAAGGCTGTCTACAAATTGCTTCATGAGGAAGTCGCAAAAAATGTGGTGGAAGTGGTCTCTTTACCCGCCTATGAAAGTGATTATCAGATCATGCAGCGGGTGTTACCGATCGCGATCGAATATGAGCGCAAAACCGAATTAGAGATTGTCGATCAAGTGATCGATTTTACCCGTTCCGGTGGACGTGGCGCGCTTGGCTTAGAGGATGTGCGCGAAGCGTTGGAGATGCAACGGGTGGAGTTATTGGTGATGCCATTGCGTAATGGCGATGTGAGCGATCGTCTCTTGCATGAGTTGACGCTCAAAGTTTTTGACAGTGGTGGCCGTGTTGAAATTGTGCATGGTGAAGCGGCCGATCGTTTGAATCAAGAAGGCGGAGTCGGGGCGCGGTTGTATTACGCGCTTTAGGTTTTTCGGGGTGAGAGTGAAAGTCTGCTCTCATCCTTTTTGATTCCGCGTTTCACAGTTATCTTTATCTCACTGTGACGAGATCATCATGAAAGTGAGCAGACCAGATGACATCATTAACCGGACGAGTCGCCGTGATTACCGGTGCGAGTCGTGGCATTGGCAAAGGGATCGCGTTGGAATTTGCCAAGCGCGGCGCAAAGGTCGTCGTGAATTATCATAGCAACGCCGAGAGCGCCAACGCGGTTGTAGACGAGATCACCGCCAACGGGGGGAGCGCATCCGCGTTTCAAGCGGATGTGAGTATTGAGGAACAAGCCAATGAATTGATCAAATATACGACCACGCATTACGAACAGATCGATATTTTGGTCAATAACGCCGGAGTCACCCGTGATAACGTGATCATGCTGATGAAACCCGAAGATTTTGACACGGTGATCAACACCAACCTTCGCAGCGCGTGGTTATGTTCTAAAGCGGCGGTGCGCTCCATGATGCGAAAACGTTACGGACGGATCATCAACATCACCAGTATCAGCGGGATCATGGGGCAGGCGGGTCAAACCAATTACAGCGCCAGCAAGGCTGGGATCATCGGTTTCACCAAGTCGTTAGCCCGTGAGATCGCCAGTCGCAATATCACCGTGAACGCGGTTGCGCCGGGTTTTGTCTTGACCGATCTCACTAAAGACCTATCAGAGGAATTGGTCAACCAATCGAAAACCTTTATCCCGTTGGCGCGCTGGGGAGAGGTGGCTGAAATCGCATATGCGGCGGCCTTCTTAGCCTCTGATGAGGCAGGTTATATCACCGGACACGTTTTGAACGTGGACGGCGGTACGGCCATGTAACCGTGTTATAATCAGGTCAAAATTAGATTTAGCGGGAGAGACAGGAATGACCTTTGATCAAGACAAGTTGAAAAAATTCGCCGATTATCATGATAAATGGGAAAAACGCACCCTCAAACCGACGCTTGACCGGATGCCAGAGCGCCGAAAGACCTTTGTAACCCAATCTAGCGCGCCGATCAATCGGCTTTATACGCCCTTAGACATCACCGATCTGGATTATGAGCGTGATCTTGGCAATCCGGGTGAATATCCCTATACCCGTGGCGTTCATGCGACTGCCCATCGCGGACGCTTGTGGACAATGCGGATGTTTGCCGGATTCGGCACGGCCGAAGAGACCAATGAACGCTTCAAGTACCTGATCCAACAAGGCAACATGGGGCTTTCTGTGGCGTTCGATCTGCCCACCCTTATGGGCTATGATACCGATGCCCCGGAAGCGTTAGGGGAATTTGGATCATGTGGCGTGGCGATCAGTTCACTTAAAGACATGGAGATCCTAATGGACGGTATTCCATTAGATAAAGTCTCTACGAGTATGACGATCAACAGCCCCGCCGCGGCGATCTGGGCCTTTTATATCGCGGCCGCCGAAAAACAAGGTGTGCCAATGGACAAATTACGCGGCACACTGCAAAACGACATCTTGAAAGAGTTCATCGCGCAAAAAGAGTTTATCTTCCCGCCTGAACCGTCGATGCGTTTAGTCACCGACACGATCGAATTTGCCTCAAAGCACATGCCCGAATGGAACAGCATCAGCATCAGCGGCTATCACATTCGGGAGGCGGGTAGCACCGCGATCCAAGAATTAGCGTTCACACTTGCCGATGGACTCGAGTATGTGCGATGGGCCTTAGCGCGGGGACTCGACATTGATAGTTTTGCACCGCGCCTTAGTTTCTTCTTCAATTGTCATAACGACTTCTTTGAGGAAATCGCCAAGATGCGCGCCGCCCGTCGCATTTGGGCGCGTGAGATGCGCGAGACCTTCGGCGCAAAAGACCCGCGCTCATGGTTAATGCGTTTCCACACACAAACCGCCGGGGTAAGTTTGACCGCACAACAACCGGAGATCAACGTGGTACGGGTTGCAATTCAAGCATTGGCCGCGGTGTTAGGGGGGACGCAATCGCTCCATACCAACAGCTTAGATGAGGCCCTCGCTTTACCCAGTGAACACGCGGTGAAGATCGCGCTTCGTACCCAACAGATCATCGCTGAAGAAAGCGGCGTGACCAACACCGTTGATCCGCTAGGGGGAAGCTATTTTATCGAAGCGCTCACCAATCAGACTGAAGCGGCGGTGTATGAGTATTTCCGCCGGATCGATGAATTTGGCGGGGTATTACCGGCGATCGATGCAGGCTTTTTCCAGCAAGAGATCTCCGATGCCAGCTATCATCATCAAATGGAAGTGGACACCAACGATCGCTCCATTGTCGGCGTGAACAAGTATCAAACCGATGAGCCGATCCGCGTCCCGATCTTAGAAATGGATCCGCAAGGTTATCAACGTCAATTGGCACGCTTAGCCCAACTCCGCTTAGAGCGCGATCCTAACGCGGTAGAGCAGAGCTTGAATGCGCTGCAGACGGCGTGCGAGACCGCTCAAAATGTGATGCCATTTTTGATCGATGCCGCGAAAGCCTATGCGACCTTAGGTGAGATCACCGATGTGATGCGGGTATCCTTTGGTTTGTATCAAGAACCTCTGTTTGTATAATGAAGGTGATGTTTAGGCGACTCGTGATTCGCGAGTCGCCTTTTCTTTAACGTATAATTAGCTCAAATGTTTTAGGCTAAGCGAAGGATGGGATGTAATGCCCCCAGTGATCTATTTACTTGACGGATACGCGATCGCCTATCGTCAATACTTTGGACTCCCCGTGGCTAGTTTCAGCACACGCAAGGGAGAACCCACCAATGCGGTTTACGGATTTACCCGTGTGTTACTGGACATTCTCGAAAAAGATAAACCCAATTATCTTGCTGTCAGTTTTGACATGGGCATGAGCGGACGCGAAACGCTTTACGAGGCCTATAAAGGTACTCGCGAAAAAATGGAAACCGATCTAGAGGTGCAATTGCCGCGGATCGCACAAGTGGTTGAGGCGTTTAATATCCCGATCTTGGCTTTAGAAGGCTACGAAGCTGATGATGTGATCGGCACAGTCACCCAACAAGCCCAAGCGCAAGGTGTACAGGTACGGATCATCACGGGGGATCGCGATCTTTTGCAGTTGCTCAACGATCAAGTGATCGTACAACTTCCCACCTTTAAGGGAGAAGATGAACTCTACGATGTCGCCCGTTTCACTCAGAAATATGGAGTGCGGCCGGATCAATGGGTCGATATGAAGGCCTTGATGGGCGATAACTCCGATAACATCCCCGGCGTGAAAGGGATCGGCGAAAAAGGCGCGCTTAAACTGTTAACGGATTACGACACTCTCGACGGGATCTACGCTAATCTCGATCAGATCACGGGTGCAAATCATAAAAAATTGCTTGAAGGCCGTGACTCCGCTTATTTAAGCCGTGAGTTAGCCCGTTTACGCTTAGATGTGCCGATCACGCTAAATCTAGAAAAATGTGTGACGCACGATTATCAATCTGATCGTGTCCTCAAGGTGTTTGAAGAATTAGAATTTCGTGGACATCGCGATCGGGTTTTAAAGATCACTACCCCTAGCTCTCAAAGTATGTTCGACGAGGATAGTTTTATTGATCCGGGAGTCAGCATGGATCACCCCGATTATGCACGGATGATGGGTTTTGCTGCACCTAGCGCTGCCAATAGCATCGTGCAGACCGTGATCGTCCGTGAAGAAAGCGATCTGCAAGCGATGTTAGAACGCCTCACTCATGCTACGGGGATCGTATTTGACACCGAAACGACCAGCACCGATCAAATGGCGGGGGAGTTGGTGGGCATTGCGCTTTCGATAGACGGTGAAGTCGGGTATTACATTCCAGTAGGTCATCAAGAAGGCCGGCAATTGCCCTTACAACGGGTGATCGATGTCTTGCGCGCCCCGTTAACCGATCCGAATATCCCCAAGTATGCTCACAATGCGACCTATGATCATGTGATGCTCTATCGTTATGGCATTGATGTCACACCGATCACTTTTGACACCATGATCGCCGAATGGTTGATCGATCCCGATAGTAAAAATTTGGGCCTTAAAAATCTGACCGCCGCTAAAGTCAAAGATGACACCGGAAAATCGGTCGCGATGACCGAGATTAAAGATCTCATCGGGACGGGCAAAACTCAGATCACAATGGATAAAGTCCCGATCGATCGTGCTGCTCCCTACGCCGCTGCCGATGCAGTCATGACCTATCGCTTAGTACAATTGTTAGATCCGCAACTCCGTTCCGACGAATTGTTGAACCTATATCAAACGCTTGAAATACCGCTGATTCCGGTATTGAGCGCGATTGAACGTGCCGGAGTGGTGTTAGATGTGCCGTATTTACGTGAATTAAGTGGACGTTTAGAGCAGGCACTCAAAAAGTTAGAGGAAGAGATCTATCAATTGAGTGGCGGTTATGGCAAGTTCAACATCAACAGCCCGAAACAACTAAACGATGTGTTATTTGGAAAACTAGGGCTTCCGACCAAAGGCTTGAAAAAGACCACACACGGGTATTCCACCGACGCACCCACCTTAGAGAATTTCACAGAATACGAGATCGTCCGCAAAATCTTAGAATACCGCGAATTAGCCAAGCTCAAAGGCACGTATGTTGATGCGTTACCGGAACTAATCAATGCCAAAACCGGCCGCTTGCACACCAGTTACAATCAGACCGGCACGAACACCGGCCGTCTTAGCAGCAGTGATCCCAATCTCCAGAACATCCCGATCCGGACCGAGATCGGACGTGAGGTGCGCCGGGCGTTTATCGCACCCGAAGGCAGTCGCTTGGTGTCGATTGATTACAGTCAAGTGGAATTGCGGATCATGGCGCATATTTCCCGCGATGCGACACTTTTAGACGCATTTCAACGCGGTTTAGACATTCATGCGGCGACCGCGGCCGCAGTCTATGGCGTTCCGGTGGAAACTGTGACCAAACAACAACGTAACTTTGCTAAACGGGTCAATTTTGGCCTGTTATATGGCATGGGCGCATTTCGTTTAGCGCGAGATAGTGACTTGACGTTGCAAGAAGCCGATGCGTTCATCAAACGCTACTTTGAGCGGTTGCCGGGTGTGCAGAAATACATCAACGACACCAAACGCGCTGCCCGCGAAAAAGAAGGCCTCGTAACCCTCATGGGACGGCGGCGCTATTTCCCGAATTTGATCAACGGCCGTGTCAATAAAACCATTCAAGCGGCCGAAGAACGCGCCGCGATCAACATGCCAATCCAAGGCAGCGCCGCTGACATCATGAAGCGCGCCATGATCGATGTTTATGCAGCTCTACAGCGTGAAGGCCTACGCGGCCAGATGATCCTACAAGTGCATGATGAATTGGTGTTTGAAGTCCCAGAAGCAGAAGTGGAGACCTTAAAAACTCTGGTGGTATCGATTATGGAGAACGCCTATCCGTTAGATCCGGCCTTACGGGCCAACGCAGGAGTCGGGCGAAATTGGCGCGATCTAGAATAAATGCGGGTATGAAATAGAGGGGATCATCATACGATCCCCTCTCGCAATGTTTAGAGCATTCCCTCACCGTAGATCTTGCCGGGTTGGATCACGATCGGCGCGCCTGTCTGCACAGTGGCAAATAGATCATAGGTGGTTGCACCCGTGATCCGAACGGGTACGATCTCACCTACGGGCAATTCGCCTTCTACCACCACGTAACCGTCAATTTCCGGTGCATCGCGGTAACTCCGTCCCAAGGAGAGCGCTTCACCCGTTGACCGTCCGCGATCATCCTCACTGATGCCATGCCCTTCTACCAAGATTTCTAGGGTTTGACCGACCCATTGTTGATTTTTAGCGAGGCTGATTCCCTGTTGCAATTCCATGAGGCGCTCATAGCGCGTTTGTTTGATATCGTCCGGCACTTGATTCGGCAATGTGGCCGACGGGGTGCCGATCTCATACGAATATTTAAACGCCCCCACGCGATCAAATTGCAGATCGCGCACAAATTGCATCAGGCCCTCAAATTCTTCATCCGTTTCCCCCGGATACCCGACGATAAACGTCGTTCGCACCGCTAATTGTGGGATCGTTTCGCGCAATTGGCCAATCGTCTCATAAACCCATTCGACTTTCGCCGGCCGTTTCATGCGTTTGAGCGTTTCGCGGTGTCCATGTTGTAACGGAATGTCCAGATAGGGCAAAACTTGTTTATGCTTGGCCATCGTTTCCATCAAACGCGGGGTTACATATCCCGGATAAGCGTACATAATGCGAATCCATGGAATCCCCGGCGCAGCTTCTACGATCGCGTCTAACAGATGTGCGAGTCCGTCTTTCATGCCCAGATCGTAGCCGTAATCAGTGGAGTCTTGCGCGATCAACATGATCTCTTTGACTCCCAATTCTTGTAACTGTACCGCCTCCGCCACGATCGACTCTAGCGGACGGCTCACCGCTGTCCCTTTGATCTTTGGGATCGCGCAAAACGCGCACGGACGACGACACCCATCGGCGATTTTCAAGTAAGCGCTCACCCCTTGCACACTCGCACGCAACACCCCGCGCTCATCAAGTCCGACCACTTTTGCATCGGTGGGTAGGTGATACATCGGTTCAGGGTGTTTACGGGTGCGAAGCCGAGCGACCAGATCAAAAATATCCATCCAACGCCGCGTCCCGATCACCCCGTCTAAACCGGGGATATACTGCACGAGGTCTTTCCCGTAGCGTTGTGAGAGACACCCCGCCGCGATCACCATTTGATTTGCCCGTTTGAGGTCTACGAGGTCTTTGAGCGCGTCAATCGACTCTTGTTTCGCGGCATCAATAAATCCACAGGTATTGACGATCAACACTTCAGCGCGTTCCGGATCACCGACAGCGCGCATCCCATTTTGATCCAACACTTGGGCGATACTTTCCGAATCAACCGTATTTTTAGAACAGCCTAAGCTGAGTAGGTAGTAGTTATTCTTACGCGGTGGCATGAATTTTCCTAAAATTTCAAAATTGACCTATTTCAGATGCGATATGGACGATAAAACTTACTTCTCTGGCGCGTTTCCTGTGGCCGTGATCCGTGGCGGTAACACCGCGTTCGGTGACGGGCTGATCGTTGCGCTAGGGGTTAACGACGGCACTAATGTGTCGGTAGGGATCAGCGTAAATACCGCGGTACTAGACGCTTGCAGGGTAGAGGAAAGCATCGGCGTATCAACGATTACCATGATCGTTTCTGTCGCGGTCAGTGTCGGAGTGATCGCCACTGTCACCACCACATCATTCACCCTTGGTAATGGCGAAGGGGGCGGTTGAGTCAGCGTGCTTTCGGTGGTGATCTCTGGTGTAATCTCTACTGTAGGCGTGTCGAGTCCGCTTAACGTCATCGTCGGTTGTAATAACACCAAAGAATTGATCGTCACATCATTGTTAGGTTGAAAGATGATCTCCACTTGTTGTCCACGACCGCCATATGCCCCTTGAGGTTGACCGTTATAGATGATCTCTAAAGCGGCCGCGTTGCTGGTTTCAACCACGATCTGATTATTCGCCTGATATTCCAACACAAACTGCTCATCTGGCCGCACCAACCCGCTGAAAATCTCAACTTCATCCGCTGTAAACCGAATCCAACTCCGTTGATTAACCCGCATCGTCACAAAAACGGGTTGACCTGTGTAATTTTGCACCAGATCCGTACTGATTGTGATCGTTCCGGCGGGTGTTAGGGTAGGGCGTGGAGTCGGGGTGAGCGTATCGGGTAATTCGATCAAAAACCCACTACGGGTATTTTCCGGTTCAAAGCGTAATGCGTTCGGGTTATTGATCAACTCTTGGGTGACAAACACGATCACCATAAACGCGATCGCGGTCAACAGGAGGATCAACAACAGGCGCAATAACCGCGTGTTACGTGGTGCGCGTCGCCGTTGTTCCGAAAGTTTGCCGTAATTTTCGACTTCAGGGGTAGGTGGGCGCTCTCGCTTAGCGGGTTGCACGGATCGCCGGGTACGATTCCCACCTGATTGGGAGAGATCGTAATATTGCAAAATGCGATCTTCTTCGAGTCCCAAGTAACGCGCATAATTGCGGATAAACCCCCGGATCTGTACGGGGGAAGCATCGCTGATCTGAAAGTTGCCTTGTTCAAACGCCTCTAAGATGTGACGACGGATCTTCAAGGTGCTTTCCGCATTGGTAATCGTTAACTCTTTTTTCTCACGCGCTTCGCGTAGATGTTGCCCTAATGAGTAAGAGTCCATAGTACCCCTTGAATAAAACAGCCCCGATCAACTTGACGGGGCTGCACACGACCGAACATCATCTTAAGACACTTATTCCGCCGATGTGCCTTCTTCAGCTGCGCTCACATCGTCCATTTCCGGCGCGGATTCAGCGGTTTCACCTGCGGCAGCGGCTTCAGCAGCAGCCGCACGTTTCCGCATAAAGTCCGCAAATTCTTCTTCACGCACGATCGTCACCTTAAGTTCCGGTGATGTTTCTGTTCCCAACCGTACCGGCACGATATGCGTACCCAGTTCGCGTAACCCTTGTTGGCTGATCCGACGGCGATTGATGTCTACGCCCGTCTTTTCCATCAATTGATCGGCGATCTCTTGCGTCGTCACTGACCCGAACAGCTTACCCGTGGCGGCTGCCCGACGACCAAAGAACAATTCCACACCGTCGATCACCTTCGCCAATTCATTTAAGCGGTGTTCCAACGCCGCCCGTTTCACCGCCGCTTGTTCGCGTAATTGCGCGTTGCGTTGCAATTCTTTTTCAGTCGCTTGCACCGCCAAACGGCGCGGGATCAGATAATTACGGGCGAATCCGTCAGCCACGTTGATCACTTCTCCGGCGACACCGTGTTTATAAACGTAGTCTAGTAAAATAACCTTCATTGCGGTTTCCTTCATGATTAAGTACGCCTCTGCAAGGGCAGAGGCATACGTGAGTGGCTCACTTACGAAAGTGCGAAAATTATAAACAACGATCTCAATACTGCCAAGTCCGAATCATGGCGGTTTCGCGGTTAATTCTCCAAAGTCCCGCGCTGTTCTACGCTGATCCGTTCCACATACACAAATCCACCCATCCCATCGCGGGTAAGACGCACTTGAACCGAGTTTAACGGCCCCACAAACGCTTCATAATTCGGCACGTTAAAACGATTGTTATTGACGTTAACCCGTTGCCAACGTTCTTCCGACCAATTCCATAGGTCAATGTCCAGATCTTGCGGACGCGCACCCGATCCCCCAAAATCTATCACTAAGAAAAGTCGTTCCACTTCGCTTAAGCGGGCCGTAGGCAACGGTGTAAACCGGAAAGCGAGCGAGGTATTGTCATACAAGTTGAGATTGGCAGGTGTGGTATCGATCCATTGTTGACTTCCCTCTAATAACGCCCATGTGAACTGCTCACCGTTGATCACAGTGTTTTGATCTGGCACGATCTCCGTAGCCAATTCGATCAGGTACAAGGTGCTATCAACGGGTTGCCAACCCACCTCCGCCAAATCCGACTCGATCGGTGAGGTGTTTGTCCATGCTGCGAGATAGACTTTATCTCCGCGGTTGGTCGTATAATGTTGATCGAACATAAACGCATTGAGGAAACGTTGACGGCGTTGGGTTTCGGGATCGCTTTCGACCGTTTCTATGTTGGTACCTAAGAAATACGGTGTGTAGAGCGAGAAATATTTTTCGCCGATGATGTCTTGCGCGGTTTTATCCGGCATGATCAAGATATTCGTGTTGTAACCGCCATAGTAGTATTGATCGGTTGGGACACCGCGTGAATATTCTAAGCGAGTCGCGGAAGGCGCTCCGTAGTTTGTTAAGATAAGGCTACTCTCATTAAACACATACAGATCGCCCGGCGCTAAAGTCGGCAATTGGAACGCGATGCCACGCGCTAGGATCACCGGATTTAGTAAAGTCAATTCTGAATCATTACGCACCGATCCGCGCAATTGTTGGGCCGTGCCGTTACTGTTATAGGTAATCGTCGCTTGTCCGTTGATCGCGGGTTTTGGGGTTGTGCCGGTGGTATTAAAAGCGGCGGTAAAACTGGCATCTACCGGGAAAGGTTGCGCTTCAAACCGATTGCCCATCTGAATTTCGACATTTTGCGCGCTAATATCCCCTAAGAAACTCCCGCTTTGAGTCAGCGGATAAATTGGACGTAACAAGCGGTTATCTGTAGTAGCGAGGGTGTAATTGCCACGACGGGGCGCAATTAACCCGATCAATTGATCGATTTGTGCTTGTTCCTGCTCTGGCCAAGTTTGCACCAACGTAAGACGACTCAACAAGACATCCGTCCCACGTAAGTTAAAGCCTGTGAACCATGCCAACCCACTGAAAACTAGGATCAAAATCGGGATCGTAATCCATGCCAATTCGCGTCGATTCAACCGTTGCAACACTAGGTAATTCACCGGCCCCACCAGCGCAATATACACGATCAAGAAGGTGAGCATTGAGGCTGCTTCGGGCAGTGAGGTATAACCGGGCAAGATCTCCAACCCATCGATCGCGTTATCCATTTGCCGGATACCCCATATCCATCCTGGACGGGTATCCGTAGAGGTCAACACAGTAAAAAAGAGATCGTTGATCCGTTCCCAACCCTGTAACGGTTCTAGCGACGGATCGATGGTTAGGTAATCTACAGTGCCATTTCCGTAAGTTTGACGGATCAGCAGCGGTTGATTATCACCGCTTAGCGCTAACACCTCTGCATTAGGGGCTAACCGTCCCGTTGCCGCGATGTGACTGCCTTCAAACTGGGTGGTGTAATCTCCTGCCAACTCCGCTAAAGCGCTGATGTTATCCACAGGAGCGCTACCAGATAGCGCGATTGGAAGCAACTCATTGAAACCCGCGGCGGTTGCTTGCCAATTTGCACCGCCTGTGATGAATAAATGACCGCCGGCCCGTACCCACCCTTGAATAGCGTTGCGTTGCGACGGGGTTAATGTCCCCGTATCGACATTGTTAAAGATCATCAGATCCACCGCATTGAGGGCCGCGGCATAATCCGGAATATTGATCATAAACCAATTCGCTTGAAACGCACTATTGCCACCCAACACGACATTATTAAGATCGATCACGCTATTGGTTGCCCCAGAGACCACGATATACAATTTATCATCGGGTCCCACTGGACGGATCGGGACTTCCAATTCTGTGATGATCTCATCTTGTTGGCTTAACAATTCCACCCGTAGCGTAGTGCCGAAACTTTGCAGTGTGGCGTATAAAAACACCGTTTGACGCGCCCCAGACGCAAGCGTGATCGGAGTGCTAAACGTATTGGTGAGCGCGCTAGAACGTTCCCGACGCACGATCAACTTTCCGTCAATCGCTTCTCCATTATTGGTGACACTCACCAAGATCGGAGTCCAGTGATTTTCACGAAAACGCCCCTCATACCCCACTTCCACGCTTAACGAGACCAAATCTTGTTGTGCGTCAACAGGACTCCACAGCAACATCACCCCGATGATCAGGACTCCAATAAATTTCAGCATTCGCTCATCCTTATTCTTATCCAACCCGTTCGATTTTCGACTAAGGAACATCCCATTGTGGCGGCGGGCTATCAAAAAACAACGCCCACCATAAATGCCAAGGTTCAGGCTCTTCGATCCCGCTCTGGAAGGCGACATTACCCACCGACGGGGTAGGGGTAGGGGTAATTTCGGCTGAAAGTCCCGGCACCGGTACCACCAACCGCTCACCCGGACGGATCATCTTGCCACGATCCCGCGCCCATTGCTCCACGTAGGCATCGCTTTCTACATAATCCCGCTCTGTACGTAAATTGGCTTGCTCCGTTTGAAGGCGTTGGATCTCAACTTGCACCCGATCATAAGCGTTCAGTAGGGGTTGTCCGGCGGCGATTCGGCTACTAAAGTTGATCGCCAATAACAAACCCACGGCAAGAATCACAGCAAACATGATCTGAATCCCAGAAAGCTGGCCAGCTTGGCGCGGTTTCGGGCGTGCGCGGGGGGGAGTAGGTTTTGGTGAATCGGTCATAGTTTTATCCGTTAACCTCTCTGTTTTATACACGATTCAGCCCAAAAGAAAAAGCCTAAATCTATAAAGACTTAGGCTTGGTGTGCCGACGGTGGGAGTCGAACCCACACTCCTTAGGGGAACTACGCCCTGAACGTAGCGCGTCTGCCAATTCCGCCACGTCGGCTTAAGGTAAAAAATATTCTAACAGAAAATGACTTCAAGTCAAGATGAAACTTGCTAGGAAAAATGAAACATTTGTTTCGATTTTCCGCGAAACTTATGACACATTGCCCTACAGATCGACAATTTTAGGGGGGTGTATCCTCACACTGTAACCGAGTGCCTTAAATTGTCGTCAAAATAGGCGGTTCATTGTTGTCGTTGTTGTGGTCGGTCATCCTAAAAAGACCAAAATTGAGGCTGATGTTTTAAGCGTTTTGCGGTAACATAACCTCCATCTTGGTTTTAGCTATCTAGGAGATCGCATATGCTCCGAAAATTACCATTCTTACTCACCCTGATGCTGTTAACTTTTAGCGTGGGATGGGTTTTCGCCCAAAATACACCGACGGCCCCTACCTCCAATGTGACGATTTTTCTCGTCATTTGTGATAATCGCGCTGTGATCAACTTAAGCGGCACTATGCAAGCTGGTTATGATGTTTATTTTCAAATTTTTAACGCCCCTGCTGGGACTGGCACGGCGATCACGGGCTTACGTCAGGCCGCCGTCAATGGCGATTTCACCTTCAGCGAGTCGGTGAGCTATAACAGCGGCTCAACGGTGGCCGCAGGTTCAACCGGAAGCGCCCGCGTGACCATTGGACGTGAAACCAACGCCGAAAGCACCATTTATGAGACCACCGTGAACGATTTTCAAGATGGGTGTGCTGAACCGCAATTCGGGGCAGGTACAAGCCAAAACACCGATGCAGCGCCGGAAATTGATTACGGCCCGCGCATTTTATCACCCTTTGGGGGCTTCTTGAATCCCGATTACAACCCGCGTGAGCAACCGATCGTCGTGATCGGCGCACGCGATACTACCCCTCCGCGTCAACAAACGCCGGGCTTGGTTTTTGCGGAATGTAACAAGTATCCTTTGGCAAATCCGGGTTTGATCTACGATACCGATAACGTAGTCGTTTTTTGGTCATGGTTTGCCCGTACTCCGGAACTGGTACAAGATCACATCAATAACGCGATTTATGAAGTAGGCGTTTTTGATAGTGAACCCTTTATCCAACCTGTTGAGGTGAGCGAGATCCAACAACGTGGCCGTAATTACTGGGTGTTCTATACGATCCGCGTTGGCAATGTCCGCCCGGGCAATTACCCGATCGAATTTAAGTTAAGTTGGCGTAATCCGATCAGCGACGGTTATAACGACTTTGGCCCCGGCACTGCCAACGAACGCGAGTCAAGCACCTGTACCTTTAGAGTGCGCCCCAACCCGGAAGGGCGGGTGGTGCGCTATAATTTCCCGTAAATCATCATGTTATTATCACAATACGCGCACGATCTGTTCGGGGTGACACTTTCCCCCGAACAGATCCGACAATTTGAGGTGTATACAGCACAATTGGCTGAATGGAACGCTAAGATGAATCTCACCGCGATCGTTGAACCTGAAGCGGTGGAGATCCGTCACTTTTTGGACTCGCTCTCGGTGGTCAAAGTGGTGTCGATCGAGTCTGGAATGCGCCTCTTAGATATTGGGAGCGGGGCAGGGTTTCCGGGTGTGCCGTTGCATATTGCCATTCCGGGGATTAGCACCACTTTACTAGAGGCCACAGGTAAAAAAGTGACCTTCCTCAATCATCTTATCGAAACATTAGGGTTAACACGTATCAAGACGCTGAATGCCCGCGCCGAAGAGGCCGCACATATCTCGCATCACCGCGGCAGTTACGATCGTGTTTTAGCGCGGGCCGTGGCCCGACTACCGGGACTTGTAGAGTATATGTTGCCCTTTGTGCGAATGGGAGGGTATTGCATCGCCATGAAAGGTGCAACTGCCCAAGAAGAGGCCCGCGATGCCGAAAAAGCGATTGAGATGCTTGGCGGAAAACTCATCCGTATCGAAAGCGTTCAACTACCCAACTTGAGCGATGAGCATTACCTTATCGTGATCGAAAAAGTGGCAAAAACCGGCTCAAGTTATCCTCGTAAACCCGGGATTCCGACCCGTAAGCCGCTAGGTATCCCAGAAGAAATTGATCCGGGTGAATGAGAAGATTCATCGCTTCTTCCATTTCGTTCCCATCCGGTGAAGTGTTATAATCGAATCAAATTTAGATTCTATTTTTGGAGGAGACTTTTACATGGCTATCGCTACTCCCACCGAACAATCCTTAACCATTAGTATGACACAGGAGCATCAAAAGTTATTGCGTGCGGTGCGTAATTTCGCCCAAAAAGAGATCGTACCGATCGCTACAGAATTTGATGAATCCGGCGAATTTCCGCTTGAAACTGTGAAAAAAATGGGCGAAATGGGCCTCATGGGCATTGAAGTGCCGGAAGAATACGGCGGCGCAGGCATGGATACACTCGCTTATGTCTTGGCCATGGTAGAAATTGCCAAAGCGGACGCAAGCCATAGCACTATCATGAGCGTGAACAACTCGCTTTATTGTTATGGGTTGATGCAATTCGGTACAGAAGCACAAAAACAACAATTCCTTGTCCCGATCGCTACAGGTGAGAAGATCGGTGCATATAGCTTAACTGAACCGATGTCCGGAAGTGACGCGGCCACCATGTCTAGCCGCGCCGTGCTGAATGAGGCTGGAACGCATTACATCATCAACGGGACAAAAAGTTGGGTCACGAGTGGCCCCGTGGCCGATTATATGGTCTTATTCACCATGACCGAACCAGAAAAGGGCAATAAAGGCATCACTGCCTTTTTGATCGATGCACATCAACCGGGCTTGATCCGCGGCAAAAAAGAGCCGAAATTAGGCATTCGGGCCAGCGCAACCAGTGAGATCATGTATGACAACTACGCTGTTCCGGTTGAAAATGTGTTAGGCAAGGTCGGTGACGGGTTTAAGATCGCGATGACGGTGTTAGATGCAGGTCGGATCGGGATCGCCGCTCAAGCGTTGGGGATCGCCGAAGCCGCTTATGAAGCGAGTTTAGACTATGCCCGTAACCGTAAGGCCTTTGGGGGCCCGATCGGCCAATTCCAGATGATCCAACAAAAGATCGCCGACATGAAAACGCGG
>JALOOG010000167.1 GCA_025454525.1 Anaerolineae bacterium
TGCGAGGATTACCCCCAAAGCTCAGTAAGGCCAGTCCCACCGCTTGCCACTTCCCTAACGCCGCAAAGTGCTTGACCCCTTCATTTTGCCATGGGTACACTCATTTTGGGTTCATGGTTTGGTTCTCCGTATCTTGGCAGATACTCCTAACTTAACTCTGAACCTTTTTTTCAAACCGTTCCACCCAAAACTGTCCCCCTGTCAGCATTCATGGGGGAGAAAAAAACCGAGCTTACCTTCTGACCTTGGGAGGCCGTGCAACCAACCGGTATTATTGTCAGTTGTGATCAAGGTCTGTGGCAAGCCGCGCTGGATTACAGTGATGCCAGCCCCACCTACTTGGCTTTGCTTGACCATTCCGGTATTCATCTGGCTTTTACGGACAAGAGCCAGACCTACCGTGTGGAAGGCGATAATGTTGAATACGCCATTATCTGTGACATTTTGCGCGCCGCTCACTTTGTTTCTCTCGGTGCTTAGTCGCTTTGACACACGCCGTCAAACGGTTTGTCTATGATTGGAATCGACGACCGCTTTATCAACAAGCCTATCCTCACTCTCCTGCTCATATCATGGTGTTTGTATACCCTTGAATTTAGCACTCCACAATTCTAAAAACGCTTTACGATAAGGGTGTTTCGCGGGTAAAATAGATACTGGGATCAAGCGATTCCGCTGATCTTGGTGTCTTGGTGATAAAGTTCCCTCTAAAGCTTTTAATCTCATAAAACAGTCTGGGTTGTACTTAGCGATTGTTTGGCAATTTATTTAGCACAGGTGTTCAGTATGGCAAAAACACGTACCAAATATGTCTGTTCCAATTGTGGGCGCGAGTCATCCGGCTTTTTGGGACGTTGCCCACGCTGTGGCGAATACAACACGATGTCCGAAGTGATCGAAGAGGTGAAAAAGGCCACCGCAAAAGCCGAACGTGCGCCGTTAACCCCCGGTCGCGCCCACCCGCAACGACTCTCTGAGATCGCGATTGAGGCTGAACCGCGCTATCACATTCCGGTGGAAGAATTTAACCGGGTGTTGGGTGGGGGGTTAGTGCCGGGCAGTATTACCTTGATTAGTGGTGATCCGGGGATCGGTAAATCCACGCTGATTTTAGAGATCTGCAATGTGTTGTCGAAAAATATCGGCGTGGTGTTATATGTCAGCGGTGAAGAGTCCACCCGACAGATCAAATTACGCGCCGATCGCTTAGGGATCAATTCGGATCACTTGTACCTGCTCACCGAGACCAATCTTGATCACATCTTTGAGCAGGTGCAACAACTCGGCCCCAAGATCTTGATCATCGACTCGATTCAGACGGTGTATGCCCAAGACATTGACGCATCACCCGGTTTAGTGAGTCAAGTTCGGGAGTGTTCCTCTCGTTTACAATCCTTGGCAAAATCGAGTGGGATCAGCGTGTTCTTGATCGGTCATGTCACCAAAGACGGTAGCATCGCCGGGCCACGGGTGTTAGAGCATATCGTCGATACGGTGCTGTATTTAGAAGGTGATCCGTTTCAGGCGTTTCGTCTATTGCGAAGTGTCAAAAATCGGTTTGGTGCGACCAGTGAAGTCGGCGTGTTTGAGATGCAAGGCGCGGGCATGGTGGAAGTGCCGAATCCGTCAGAGGCCTTCTTAGCGGAACGGGTGATCAACGCCCCCGGATCTGTGATCGCCGTCACCTTAGAAGGGACGCGGCCGTTATTGGTTGAATTGCAGGCCTTGACGAGTCAAACCACGTTTGGGAATGCGCGTCGCACGCCCAATGGAGTCGATTTTAACCGCTTGTTGTTGATCACGGCGGTGTTGAGTAAGCGCGTCGGCCTCAAATTGTTTGAGCAGGACATCTTTATCAATGTGATCGGCGGCCTGAAGGTGAGTGAACCCGCTTCGGATCTGGCAATGGCCCTCGCAATCGCGTCCAGTTATTACGATAAATCTTTGCCGGCAGATGTGGCCGTGATCGGAGAGATCGGTTTGAGCGGTGAATTGCGCGCCGTGAGTCAATTGGCGATCCGGTTAAATGAGGCCGCCAAGATCGGCTTTAAGCGGGTGATCGCGCCCAAGTTGCGGCGGGGGTTTGACGGTGTTCCCAAAGGCATTGAGGTGATTTCGGTGCGGAATATCGCGGAAGCGCTCAACGCGCTGATCCCCAAGTAAATGAATCTGTAAGTCAACTGTCAATAAATACCTAAATTTTCATCGAATTAACTTGGATGACTCATCTAAGTGGTTTACACTGAAGCTAATATCGTTTTCGGATGAGGTGAGGACATGAGCAGGTATACGCCGGGTAATCTGGAAGTCAAGTTGGCAGTAGGAGACATAATCACGCATCCTTTTTTTCGGCAAAACGAGAGAACCGATCGCGCTTTGGTGATTCTGCCTGGCCGTGGCTATCTTAGTGAGCATCCGGTGTTGTATTACCTCCGCAAAATGGCCGCGGAACAGGGGTATGATGTCCTAAGTGTGCAGTATCAATTTCAACGTTTTCCAAATACGCCAACGGGCGATCTTTCGCTTGAAACGACACAAGCGGTAGATGCATTGTTGGCGGAGCGTGCTTATCAGCGGGTGGTATTCGCTGGCAAATCACTAGGGACTCCGTTGGCTGTGGAGCAGATTCATCGGCTTACGATTCCGGATCGGCGTTTAATCTTGCTGACTCCGATCGGAGAAGCGGTAAAAATGGTCAATGGACATCGCGCCCTGACCATTTTAGGGACAGCGGATGAGGTATATCATACCTTGGCGTTAGATGCGATCCATGCCCGCGAAAAGCCGACCCACACTTGGCGCTTTTTGCAAAGCCTGAACCACGCGCTTGAAACCGAACATTGGGAAATTTCGTTGGCGGCATTAGGCGAGATTATCCAAATGTGCGAACAGTTCTTGCGAGAATAGCGGCGATCGTTATGCCTTGGATTCATGGATGATGTTCTGTGTTGAAGAGGTTGTAACAGCTGCTGTCCCAGTGGTTCTTGGAAGTGCTGAATCTCACCAATATCACTATTTAAATTGAGCCACAAAGTCAAGGGCCATCTCCGTAAAGCTCAACAATCCCCTCCTTTCATCGCGTGGGCAGCCGGAGATGACTCTGAATCGCCCACACCTCCAATTCGATAAACAGAAAAATTGCATTGCGACTCTAGGCCCTCTCGCTATAATGACGTTCAACACGCGGCTATCGGCGCACGCGCTTCACACCCTTGGGAGGGCCTAAAGATGAATGTTGCCTTTGTCACCTATCAGAAGTTGTCCGACCTAACCCCTAGCGATCAATTGGCCGCACAAGTGTTGGCCCAACGCGGAATCACCGTGACTCCGGCGATCTGGGATGATCCGACCGTGGATTGGAATGCCTTTGACCAGATCATCTTGCGTTCTATGTGGGATTATTTCATCTATCCCGATCGTTTCGCACAATGGATCGATCAAGTGGCGGATCTGCCTGTGCAAAACCCGATCTCGGTGGTGCGTTGGAATTTAGACAAACGTTACCTGCGCGATCTAATGGGACTCGGCATTCCGATCGTACCGACGGTCTGGATCGAAGACCCGCGCCAAAATCCGCGTTTGATCATGGAAGAATACGGTTGGGAGCGCGCCTTACTCAAACCGACGGTCAGCGGGGGTGCATACGGCATCCAACGGATCACCCGTGAGAATGTCGATCCGCAACGTGTCACGGCCATGTTAGAACAGGGTGGACTCATGATCCAACCGGAATTAAATGAGATCCAGCAAGGGGAATGGTCATTGCTGTTTTTTAATGGGCAATATAGCCATGCGGTGATCAAATATCCCCCCACTGGTGGGATCTTTGTGCAATCGCAACACGGTGGCACGACCGAATCGATCATCGCCGATAGTACATTGATCGAACAAGCGGCGGTGATCCTAAAAAGTGCGGAGATGTACCTTAACACGCGCCCCTTGTTATATGCACGGGTGGATGGACTGCTGATCGATGGGGTGTTTACGTTGATGGAGCTAGAAGTCTTAGAGCCGCATTTGTTTTTGGATCAGGTTGGTGCGGAACGTTTTGCCGACGCGATTCAGGCCCTCATATAGCTCTAAACGTTAGATTATTTGTCACACTAACAAGCCTGCTATCATCACCATTGTTACAGCCTAAATAAAGGTGAGACCATGACGGTTGAGATCGCATTGCTTTTAGTGATCATCGTAATCGCGATGATCTTGTTTGTCTCCGAACGTTTCCCGGAAGATGTGGTCGGGATCGGGGTGATGGTCGCGCTAATTTTGACGGGGCTGATCGCGCCCGATCAAGCATTCGCGGGATTTGGCAGCGATACGTTTATCTTTTTGTTGGGCTTGTTCATCTTAACCGCGGCGCTATTGCGAACGGGAGTTGTTGAGATTGTCGGTCGGTGGGTGATGCGACACGCAGGCGCAGACATCGATCGTTTGTTTGTGATCATCATCGTGGCGATCGCGATTTTGAGTTCATTTATCAGTAATACAGCGGCAACCGCGTTTTTTGTACCGATGGTCTTGGGGATCGCTCGACGGACAAAAACCAGCGCGTCCAAACTGCTCTTACCGTTGGCATTTTCTTCGATCGTCACCAGTTCAATCACGTTGATCAGCACCTCTACCAACATCGTCGTGAGCGGACTGATTCAGCGATCTGGTTTAGAGCCGATGGGCATGTTTGAACTTGCGCCGGTCGGATTGCCAATCGGGATCGTGGGTTTGATTTACCTATATGTCATTCGACGTTGGCTACCGGATCGTGGAGCGAATCGTAGCACGATTGATGAATTGATCACGGCGCGTTATTCGACCGAGGTGATCGTGCCGGAGTCGTCCACGTTGTCCGGTCGCACCTTGGCTGAGATCAACTTAGGCACAGATTTTGACCTGTATGCAACCCGCCTCACCCGTCAAGAAAACGGCAAAACACGCTATATCACACCTAAAGCGGCCACCAAACTGTTAGCAGGTGATGTGTTGTTGGTGGAAGGGGGGCGGGATGATTTGTTGCGTGTGAAAGACTTGCCGGGGCTAGAGTTTAAAGCGGATGTCAAATTCGCCGAGGTGAATCAGGCGGAGGCGGCTGCCACGGAAGAGGACACCCAAACCCCGCCCTATGAATTAGCGGAATTGTTGGTTGTGCCGAACTCCCCGATGATCGGGCGGACGTTACGGAGTTATCAATTTCGTGATCGTTTTGGTGTACAGGTGTTAGCAATTCACCGACATGGGGAGAGTCTCCGCCGCAAATTGAGTCAGATCCGCCTACGTATGGGCGATATTTTGCTGGTGCAAGGCAAAACGGAAGATCTGGCCCAATTGGAGTCGAATGACAACTTTCGGATCTTGGGCGCGGTACAGGCGCAACGGGTACATTTTGATCGCGCTCCGTTGGCGGTGGCGATCTTTTTAGGGGTTATGGGGATCGGCACATTGGGGATCACCCCGTTTTCGGTGGCGGTGTTGATCGGCGCGCTCTTGGTGTTTATCACCCGCTGTCTCACGCCTGAAGAAGCTTATCGCGAGGTGCAATGGCGATCGTTGATCCTGATCGGGAGCATGTTAGCGTTAGGCGTGGCGATGCAAGAGACCGGGACGGCCGAATTTATCGCGGGTCTGATTACCAATCTAGTCGGATCAGCTGCGCCATTTTGGGTATTAAGCGCGTTTTTTGTGTTGACGGTGATCCTCACGCAACCGATGTCCAATCAGGCGGCCGCGGTGGTGGTGATCCCGATCGCGTTAGCGACTGCGACGCAATTGGGCTTAAATCCACGGGCGTTTGCGATGACGATCGCGTTAGCGGCCAGTTGTTCGTATCTGACTCCGTTAGAGCCGTCGTGTTTGATGGTGTATGGCCCGGGCGGCTATAAATTTGTCGATTTTTTGAAGGCCGGTGCATTGTTGACAGTGCTGATTTACATCATCACGATGATCTTGGTGCCGATCGTGTGGCCGTTGAACGGATAAGTTTCTTCTCACTAACGCTGTAATGTAATCCCAATTGCCGTAGAAAATCTAATCCATGGGTAAGGGTGTGAAGGTGACTTCCCGCCCTTTATTTTTTATGTTATATTGCCGTGACCATAGAAACTATTTTGGGAGGCAAAGTAGATGTTTCGTATTCAGAGAGCGCTTCTCTTCGGCGCAATCTTGATGGGAGTCTTGGGATCATCTGTTGTTTTAGCCAACGGCGGCTTTATCCAACTGACAGAAATCGAGCTACCTGGTGTATCATCTGGTATGGTCGAATGGGCTGATTACGATAATGACAATGACTTAGACTTTTTGTTGACCGGACGTTCCAATAGCGGTGATCTCACTCAGATCTGGACGAACCAAGGTAACAGTACCTTTACGCAACTCGCTGGTACCACCATGCCGGCGCTTTTTGGTGGTTATGTGGATTGGGGTGATTACGATAATGATGGCGACTCAGACTTCATCCTGATGGGTTATGACTCGATTATCGATAACGCAACTGTCCAGATCTGGACAAACAATGGCAATAGCACGTTTAGCCCCTTGTCTGCCAGTTTTCCCAATCTTTCAGCCAGCAGTGCCGACTGGGGGGATTATGATAACGATGGTGATCTTGACCTCGTGTTGACAGGACTCGATCTCACGCCTAGTCCTAATACCCCGTTGACCCAAATTTGGCGCAACAATGGGAATAGCACCTTTACGCAATTAACAGGTACTACCATGCCGGGGTTATTTTCAGGTGTGGTCACTTGGGGAGATTATGATAACGACAATGATTTGGATTTCCTGATAACAGGTATTGATATTGGTAGCGTCGGCGTAACTCAAATCTGGACGAACAATGGGAATAGCACTTTTACTCAACTCGCCGGAACGTCTATGCCCGGTCTGCGGGCTAGTGCTGTCGATTGGGGGGATTACGACAATGATGGCGATCTTGATCTTCTGCTGACCGGTAATAGCAACAACAATACTGTCGGAGTTACCCAAGTTTGGACAAATAATGGGAATAGTACTTTTACCCAACTTGCCATACCGGCCCTCCCTAATCTTAGTCATGGTACCGTCGATTGGGGGGATTATGATAATGACAACGACTTGGACTTTTTGGTGACGGGTAGCCTTGTCTTTGATAACTCGGCTCGGACTACGCAGATCTGGACCAACAACGGCAACAGTACCTTTAGCCCCTTAAGCGGCACAACGATGCCCGGTGTTGCCTTTGGTGATGTCGCATGGGGGGATTACGATAATGATATGGATCTTGATTTCATTATCATGGGGCAAATCCAAACGCGCAGCGACATCACCCAAATTTGGACAAATACACGCAATTCTTCAGGCGTGGAACTGCTCCGCAATCGGAGCTTTGAGGATGACCTGAGTCCCGTTGATACTCTCGCGGACTTTTGGGGGATTCGCAATGGCACGGGTGAGCGTCGCTTGTGTGATGCGTCTGTTGCCCGCACTGGGACATGCGCGTTTGAATTTCGCGGATCGGGTGCAACCGAAGACAGCATCTTACAACAACGCGCTGATCTCACCGTCACCACCTTAAATGCGGGGGATGTCTTGACCTTGCGCGGGTATGCGCGTTCCACAGGTGCGCCGAATTTCCGCGTTCGCATCATCGTGAACTATGCCGACGGCACGATCCAACGGGTACAAGCGCGCTATAACACCGCTAATGCGACCTATACCGAATTGATTGATCCAGTGACCAATCAGCCGCTTTCGGTGACGTTGACTGGAAGCAATGTGGTACAAGTGCGTGTGTTGTTGTGGAGTCGCAATAGCACCGGCCGCGCTTACTTCGATGACTTCAGCTTGTTACAAACGCAAGCGCCCACAAGTGCCTTAATTCCCATGCCCTAAACGCTTACGTAAGAGGGGATCTCATGATCCCCTTTTTCGTTACATTTCAATAAAAACCACCTTATCGACTATTTACGGCCTTTTTCTCTAAACTGAACCTGAAGAAGCGCTCCTAGAAATATTTAAAATTTCATATAATGCATAATTAAAGGCCTTTCGGAGTCCCACGAAATTGAAGCGAGATTCACCGTTTAAGGTCAAGTCATCATTGAATTAAACCGCGCTTACGATTATCATATCGAAACAATCATGTTAGAGACACAACCATGAAACACCCCAA
>JALOOG010000051.1 GCA_025454525.1 Anaerolineae bacterium
TAATCGGCGATCGCCCCTGTATAATCTTTGAGGTCATTCCGCGCAAGCCCGCGATTGTTGTAGGCATCGGCATCATCCGGTCGTATTCGGATCGCTTCGGTGTAATCGACGATCGCCCCGTGATAATCTTTTTCTCCATACCGTTGCTTGGCGCGCTCAAAATAGGCTGTGGCATCCATCACCGGCGGTTTCACCCCGCCATTTAAAGCCTCTACTAACCGTTTCGGATCGTATTCTGTGCCATGCTTTGCGCTGTATTTTCCCCATAAAGCCCGCGCATCACGCAGCAGGCCTTTGTCCACAAAACCTTGGATCGCCGCGTAATCTTCAACCTCCTGATAACGCGATCGGGCTAATTCGGAGTAGAACGACTCGCCCGCGTGGATCACCTGCTGGTAAAAACTCAACGCCAGCGAAAAATTTGCCTCTTGGGCCGCTTGTGTGCCAAGCGTATAGGCTTCTTGGGGGTCGACTCGTTTTTTCGGCGCAGCTGGCCGAGGGGCGGGAGTCGCTTGATAATGTCCATCCCGTTGATCTAAGCGGATCTGCCCTAGACTACGCTCAATTTTGCCTAAGGCGCGTTCTACTTTCGGGTTCGCCACCAGATCCAATCGTTGGAGACGTTTATCATCTAGGTTTTTCGGATACTCACAGTCTTTCAGGCAGATCGGTAACACGGGTTTATTGAGCGCTAACGCATAGGCGATCTCGGTCTGACAGTAGATCGACTCAATCGAACGCGGAGTCATCACATAGATCACCACATCGGCAGTTTCGAGGTTTTCCATGATCACCCGCCACCAATCCGACGCGGCCGTGGTGAGGTGATCGTACCAAGTCAAATAACCCGAATCTTCGCGCAGAGCATCGCACAATTCGATTATCCAAGCGCGATCATCACTAGAATAACTGATAAATAATTTCATGAGCATCAAGTGGTCGTCACGTAAGCATTACGATACCCTGATTATACTCGATCTGATCACAAGAATGTTCTGGATCTTGGTAGACCCGTTTTTTACCCTGAAAACGCCGTGATTATCAGGGTAAACGCAGCGATGAATTGAGGTGGGCTAATTGAGTTTTGGGGCCAAGTTAAATGAGATCGTCGCACCTTGATCGGGGACGGCCTCCGCCCAAATTTTGCCGTGATGCCGTTGGATGATGCGTTGGGTGGTCGCTAAGCCGATCCCCGTCCCCTCAAATTCCCCTTCTTTGTGCAGACGCTTGAACGGGATAAACAGCTTATCGGCGTATTGCATGTTAAAGCCAACCCCGTTATCGCGCACAAAATAGACCCGTTGTTCCCCTTCAACGCGCACCCCAAATTCGATCCGTGCGTGTTCGCGTTTGCTGGTGTATTTCCACGCATTCCCGATCAAGTTCTCTAACACAATCCGCAATAAACGCGCATCCCCCTGCACGCGCAAATCCGACTCGATCACCCAATCCACCCGCCGCTCCGGTTGACCGCTCCGCAGATTTTCGGCGATCTCACGCACAATCGCGCTTAAATCGACTTCTCCGATCGTCAAGTTGGATTGTGTCACCTTCGACAGCGCAAATAGATCCGTGATCAAATGATCCATGCGTTGGATCGATGCGCGGATTCGGTTTAAATAGTATTGCGCTTGGGGATCTAATTGTGCTTGGAAGTCTTGCTCAAGGATCTGACAAAAACCGTCGATTCGCCGCAAGGGAGCGCGTAAATCGTGCGAAACCGAGACACTAAACGCCTCCATCTCCTGATATAACATATTCAGTTCCGCTGTGCGCTGCCGGACGCGCAAATCAAGATCGCTATTCAGTTGCCGGATCTCCAATTCGATCTTACGCCGCTCGGTGACATCTTCGGCGAACACATTAATGCCGATGACTCGCCCATCATCATCGCGTAAAGGCATCCAATTCGCCGACCAGATCCGATCTTCCCCGTCGGTGGGTTCGATCACCTCAAGATCTAACACCGGCTCACCTGTCGCTAAAATTTGACGCATCGGCGGCTCAATTTGATCAGCCAGATGTGGCAACAGTTCTCGCACATTGCGTCCAAGATGCGCTTCGATCGGAAAACCGTTGATCTGGGCTAAGCGTTTATTGATCCGTATCCATCGCAGATCATGATCTAACACGCATAATCCCACCGGTGTGTTGTTGTAGATCGCTTCGATCTCATTCAGCCGTTCCCGGGCCAATCGCTCACTTTCACGGATCAGCTGTTCTTGACGTTTGCTCTCGGTAATGTCGGTGAATAAGATGCCGACGCGATGATCTTCCGGTTTGCCCACGCGCATTGCATACACATCAAACCAACGCCCTAAAGCGGGTGATTCTTGGATGAAGCGGATCGACTCTAAAGCGACTTGTCCATAGATCTGATACCAAATTTCTTCAAGATCCGGTATAATTTGGCGAATCGTCTGGCCACTTAAGACCGACTCCACGCTCAGTCCGGTCAAACGCTCAAATTGTGGGTTCAGTTCCAAAAAGCGATAATCGATCGGGATTTGCGCGGAGTCAAAGATCATCTGAACCAAAGCAAACCCTTGATCCATCGATTCAAACAACGTGCGATAGCGCTCCTCACTTTCACGTAAGGCGCGCTCTTGTCGCTTGCGTTCGGTGACTTCTTCGGCCACGACGCTGATCCCGATCCGTCGGCCGTGTTCATCGTTCACCGGTAAAAATTGTTCGACCCAAGTCCGGATCACGCCCGGCTGCGACGGTGTTGCGCCGACCACTTCCACCTGAGTCATCGCTTCGCCCGTTTCCAAGATGCGTTGCAACATCGGGATCACCGCGTCGGCCAGCCCCGGAAGCAATTCATCTACGCGCTTACCGAGATGCGCTTCTATTGGGAAGCCGTTGATCTCCGCCAAGTATCGGTTGATCCGTTGCCAACGCAATTCGCCATCTAACATACATAAGCCGATCGGCGCACTTTCATAGAGCCACTCGATCTCGTTTAAGCGCTGTTTGGCGAGTTGTTCACTTTGGCGCAAGGCGATCTCGGTGCGTTTACGTTCGGTGATGTCGATACCAGACGGCACGAGATAGGTAATCTGCCCGTGTTCGTTATAGGTGGGTGCTAGAGAAAAATCGATCGTCAAAAACTGCTCATCTTTGACGCGGACATCCGTCTCAAAACGCACATGATGCCCTTGTTGGGCGTGAACAATCGCCTCTCGAATCCGCGCTTGTGACTCTGGGGAATAACTAAACCAATAGGTATCTTCAAGCCGTTGGTGAAGCACATCTTCCGGTTTTGCGCCGATCACCTCTAAGGCGGCGCGGTTGGCCTCTAATAAGATGCCGTCTACCGTGGCCAACCCAACAAAGGTATAGAGGTTATCGATCACATTTTGCAGATGCTGGCGACCTCGCTGGAGTTGTAATTCGACCTCTTTACGTTGGGTGATGTCGGTGAATGCGCCCACCAGTTTATAAGGTTGCCCCTTAGAGTCGCTCAACAATTCCCCCCGCGAAGCGACCCAACACACTTCACCGTCGTTCTGGACGATCCGATATTCGACATAATGTTCTTTGCCAGCGATCACCGTATCGTTGATCGCGGTCTGTACTTGATCTAAGTCGTCGCCATGCACCCGCAATAAATAATCTTCGACCCGCTTCTCTGGACGCATCGGATCTAACCCAAAGATCAGATCCGCACTAGGGCTGGTGTACACCGCTTGGGTGGGCAGTTCGATCTCCCAAGTGCCGATGTTCGCATGTTCAAAAGCACGTTCTAAATGAGCTTGACGTGCTTGTAAAGCCACCCGATCACTAATGTCCTGCCAAATCACCACCAGATGATCCTCAATGCAATAGGCGCGCAATTCAAACGTGTGTTCGCCCTCGATCACCGTTTGCCGATGTTCATGATCGTGCAGAACCACTTGGTGTAACCCCGAAAACAAGGGATGTTCGGCGTTAAACGGAGTCAAGCGTGGTGTTGTGTGGTTATGGTAGACCGCCTCAAATTGGATAATTTGTCCCTGGTCATAGATAGGACGGTAGATCTCCACCCACTGATCCAAGCGGGTTAAAACAGTTTGTAGCAGTCCATTTTCTAATGTAAACATAACATCTCTTACCAATTACGCCCATTTACCGCGCATTATAACGTTTTATCTTAAGTGAGTCATGAAAAAACCTATTGCTGATCGTTGAAAATAGGGCCTCATTGATGAGTGTGGGATAGATGAGTGTAGAAATTATGACTTTTGTCTCGCTTTTTGAGGCGGTAAACGCATTCAAGTGAAAGAAAAATCCCACCCTCTAGTACCTTCGCACCTCTGAATGATGCGAAAAGATTAGCACAAATAAGCGGAAGATTGTGACATTTGTCTGTTTTTTGAGATAGAAAAGCGGAAATGAAGCCAAGCAAACACATCAAATTTCCGGTAGGGGACTATCGTGTTCCTAAGGTGAATTCTGATTTAATGCATTTGCCCTACGAATCAATAAACGCACGATTGTATCCTCTCCGTATTGACGAGATTAGGCCTAACCTTGTCTGAAGTTGTTGGGCGCTTACCCTACGTTTGCCCTATGATTGCACACTTGCGCGGCGTGCCGATCATCCGTAGGATCTAACAGCAAGCAAGGATAGGGTATTACTCACCAAGGAACAGGCGGTTGAATGCGTCTAGGATTGTTCGGTTTATTGTTATTGGCGCTATATATGTTGCTGATCGGCGGTAGCGCGTTATATGGAATCGTCTTTCCAGTGCGCGTAGCGCATCATGTGATCGTGACAGCGCTTTTCAGTTTTTGGCTGATTCGACGCATTCGGCGCGGTGAGGGATTGCCTTGGACTCCTTTGAATCCAGTGATCGCGGCGGCAGGGGTGATCTGGATTATAAGTGCGATTTTTGGACATGATCCACGCATGTCGTTAGAGAGATTGTGGTTTGCGCTTTGGTTGAGTCTGGCTTTTTGGTTTTTTGCGGATCTCATGCAACGCGGCAAACAACGCCTCTTATTCGAGACCCAGTTGATCATCGCGACATTGGTAGTTGGTATGGCGCTGTTTGAATTGGCTACCTTCTATTTTGGGTTGGGAGTATTTCCCGGCAGCGCGATCGGGTGGTTGGAAGTTGGTTATCTGATCCCCTTGCAAGTGCCACGCCTCACCCAACCCTTAGGCATCAGTACACTGTTGGCGGGTTACGTGGTGCCATTGTCACTGATCGCGATCGGATGGGCGCGATCGTCTAAAACGATCTATCGACCCGTATTGATCGTTCTCGCACTCGGATTGATCGCGGTGTTACTGCTCACCGGATCACGCGGTGGGTATTTGGCCTTAGGCATCGGAGTAGGTGTGTTGATTGCGTTGCGTCTAGCACAAGCTCCCGCGTTCACCCAACGGATCGGACCACGCTTGATTGCGTTTGGCGCAATCAGTGGGGTGATCATCGCCGTGTTCGGCCTTGTGATCGTAAGTTTAAGCGCCAATCGGGGACTCGGTGATGAGGGACGACTCGATATGTGGCGTAGTTCGGTACAAATGCTGATTGATCATCCGATCACCGGAGTCGGCTATGGTCAATTCGGCCGGGCCTTTCGGGAATATCGCGATCCAATGATCGCCCAAGATAAGCTTGCATCCGCCCATAACCTCTACCTCAATGTTGCGGCTGAAACCGGATTGATGGGTGTGGTGGTGGGTTTAGCGGCATTTTGGATCATCGGGCGGAAATGGTGGGATCATCGGCAAAAGGCGGAGTCGCGTGAGCGTCAATTCCGCTTGGATGCGGTGATGGCCGCGTTGATCGGTTTAGGGTTTCATAGCCTTGTCGATGTGTTCACGATCATGCCGATCGTCCTCACCGCCTTGTTGCTTATCGCCTATGGGGTGATCGGCAATGCGACACGAATCGAACGACGGTTCACGCCGCCTTGGACGGCGATCCTTGCCTTGATCCTTGTCTTAGGGTATAGCGGGTTTTGGGTGATCGGTAATCAAGCGTTAGGGGAATACAATCGCAGTCTGGACGGCAATTTGAGCGCGGCGGATCGGGCGGCCGCACTTGATCCGCATATCGGGTTATATCAGCTACAAGTGGCCTATTTGACCAATACTCGCCCTGCTTATGAGCAAGCCTTGATCCGTGAACCGACTTGGGAAGTCGGTTGGTTGAATTTAGCGGCGCTTGCTGAACGGGACGGTGATTATCCGGCTGCGTTAATCGCCTTAGATCGCGCCCGACAACTGCATTACGACAGTGAGGGATGGTTACATTGGGGGCGGATCGCCGAAGCGCATGGATTAGCCGAAGTCCGCACGATTCAAGCGAGTTATCAGCATTACATCACCATTTGGGCTGGTTCACGTTTGCCTTTATCTGGCTATTGGATGGAAACCGATTTACGGCGCGCTGCTTTGGAACAAGCCCTCCTTGAGATCGACTCGCCGGAGATCGCTTATCGCGTGTGGCAGGTGCATGATCCGACACGCCTAGCCGCGATCGCACCCACACATCCGTGGACTCGTGCCGAACATGCCCTAAACACCGGACAAATTGAGCAGGCGATCGCTGAATTTTATGCCTTAACCGACGCGCAACCCCGCAACGGGGATTATCGGGTGAGTTTAGCGCGGGCGTTGATCACACGCGATCCGATCGAAGCGGAACGGCAACTTCAGATTGCGGATCTATTGGGTACGCGCTATGAATCGACCGCCTTAGTCCGGATTCAATTGGCTACAACCCCCGAATCGGCTGATGAATGGCGGTTACGGGCGATCCCGCCGCGTGTGATCCTTGGTGAATTTGCCGGGGTGTTGTATGAGCGTGTTGGCACGTTTGATGTATTGCCGGAAGTGCGTCATCTGGGGCCGGGTCGGGCCTCCCTTGCACCATGGTATGATCTGGCCGCGAAAGCGGATGATCCCGCGCCGATCTATCGTGCTATTTTGGACTATGCGCCGGATGAACGTGAAGCACGCGAGCGTTTAGACGCAAGGCGAGTGATAAAAGCGTATGTTATAATCCGAACCCAAGTCACCAAATGAAAGGCTGTCAAATGTCTACTCGAATATTGATGATCATGATCTTGGTCTTGTTGATCCACCCATTGAACGCGCAACCTACCCCCGATCCTACGTCAGAACCCACACCGCCCCCGTTTGAACCGTTAGCGGTAGAGATCGAAGGTGAGGATGGCCATACCCTACACGGCCATTATTTCGCGGAAGGGCAACAGGAAGGCCGGGCAGTCTTATTGTTACATGAGATGTATACCACGCATACCAGTTGGAGTCCGCTGATCTACCCGTTGATGCAAGCCGGGTTCAAAGTCCTAGCAGTTGATTTACGCGGTTTCGGACTTACACGCGGATCGATCAACTGGACAAAAGCCCAACAAGATACCGTTGCTTGGGTTGATTGGTTGGAAGCGCAACCGGGCGTAACGTCAGTGGCGATGGTCGGATCAAGCATCGGATCGGCCTTGGCGATCACCGGGTGTGCAGAAGTATTGTGTGTGGGCGCGGTTGCGATCTCCCCAGGGATCAATTACTACCGAGTCAACATCCGCGAACCCTTACAATCGGGTGTACCGATCCTCGCGATTTACGCCGAAAACGACCCCTATCCGAAACGGGATATGCCACAAATTGCCGAATTAGGGGCCGATCACTTGACGATCCAACGCTATAGCGGTATCGAACACGGTGTCGCCCTGTTTGAACAAGAGGCGGACTTGATCCCGTTGATCGTGCAGTGGATAGGAGAGCGTTAGAGTCAGCGGAATGCTGACCCTAACGGTTAGATTTACGCGGGTTTGAGGCGGAATGCGTCTTGCAGAATCGCCTCATCGTAATATTCGACCTTCTTCTCATTGGCGTAGAAATACAATGCGACCCGATAAATACTGGTCAGCGCGCCGCTGATCAAGCTCACTCCAATGACCGCGATCAAGGTGACAACGACCACCAATCCAGTTAACAAGCCGGAATTGAGGCTAATTGTGCCTAACACCAAGACAAAACCGATCAGGATGATCGCGGTGATGATCAGGCCAAATACAAAGCCCATACCTGCGACCCCCGCTAATTGACGGCCCCAAGTTGAGCCGACCAATTGAGAACTGCGTTTGATCGAGTCGATCGCGTTGAGTTTTTCATCCACCATAGAGGGAATCGCTAAGAATGTAGCGACATCCCACGCAAATTCTAAGATCCCCGCTAATAAACTCCCCAAAATTTGGAACACCAGATTGTTACTTTCGCGGGCATTGCTACGGATCATGCTCAAGATCACACCGACCGTAGCGTTGATCGCGGCAAAGCCCAAGATCGCGGGCATCATGCTGTTAGCGATGTCCGTGCCGTCTTTGAGGGTCGGATCGCCTCCCCGAAAACGGATAAACACCGCGCCGGTTAGAGCGACATTGGCATAGGTGAACACGCTGTAGATACAAAAGTAGTACAAAAACAACAGGATAAACCCAACGATCGAATGAAAGGTAGTCGGTTCATCTGTGCTAAATGCGCCCACCGCTGACAAGACCACAAACGCAATGATCCCGTAGATAATGGTGATCACAAACCCGCCTAACATCGACACGAAAGGGAATGTTAATAGTTCGCGATCTTGTTGTAAGATCTCCCAACTGATCTTGACTAAGTTCCAACTACGCCGAAAAGTATCAAACATCATTAGCCCCCTAAAGCTATCGGTTTTTTTCATTTCCTTGATTATAGATGAAACCCAGTAAAAGCGTATCAATCAACCTCAAAAATCCGAGTGATCGAGTACGGCAGTTGCGTCAGCGGCTAAGATAAAAAGTTTATCAGCGACAGCGGCAACAGTATCAAGGCTTTTAGTGGATTTTACCTGCAAATTCCCGATTTTATTCAGGGCTTTTTGTCCCTATAATCCCCTACTGATGCAAGTGTTTTCTGGACAGTTGCCTTACGTGCATGGATAAAAACTTTAATGTCCACATATGTGGATGATGTTTTGGCCGCGCAAGAAGGGTGATCAAGTGAGGCATCACCTTGTATCTGGAAATCTGAATCGCCGGAAATTCAACACTCAGATCTATTGAGATAAGGAATGTTTATCTATGTTGGTGCATAATCAGATCTACTGTGGCGATTGTGTTGAATTAATCAGAGATCTGCCTGATGAAAGTATCGATCTGGTGATCACCTCACCGCCCTACTACCAACAACGCGATTATGGCGGTGGGATCGGGAATGAAACTACGCTTGATCAGTATCTGGATCGTTTGATCACCTTAATTGAGGCATGTATCCGTGTGACTAAGCCAGATGGAAGCATCGTCTTTAACCTTGGGGATAAATACGCCGCGAGTAGCCTTTTGCTTGTCCCATATCGTTTTGCGATCCGCGCTACTGAACAATTTCCGACATTACGCCTTGTCAATGCGATTACATGGGTCAAGCGTAACCCCACCCCACGCCAATTTAAGCGCCGTTTAGTGAGTAGTACCGAACCGTTTTTCCATTTTGTCAAAACCGACGATTACTACTATGCGATCGATCAATTTTTAGCGATTCAGGATCAGCGTCCATTAAAATCTGAGTCAAAAGTCGGCCAAAATCTTGGCAAACGCTATTTTGAGTTGATCGCAAATTCGGATCTCACGGATGAACAGAAACAGCTTGCCCGTACTGAATTGCAAAAAGTGATCCTAGAGGCTCAAGCAGGCCAAATCGCGGGTTTTCGCATGAAGATTCGGGGTCTGCACGCTGAACCGTTTGGTGGTCAAGCAGGTGGTCGGCAAATCCAATTGGCAAAAAATGGCTTCACCATCATCCGTATTTATGGTAATCCACTCAAACGAGATGTGATCGAAACACCTGTTGAGACCTTTAAAGGGAGTCAACATCCCGCGGTTTATCCCGTGAAATTGGTGATCGAATTTCTACATTTGTTAACCCGCCCTGGTGGCTTGGTGTTAGACCCCTTTATGGGATCGGGATCCACGGCTGTTGCCTGTAAATTGACTGGGCGCGATTATCTGGGTTTTGAGCTCAACCCTGATTATTGCCAATTTGCGGAACAACGCCTTAAATCCATGACAACTCAACCCAATTTACTGTAAGGTTTTTTCAATGTCACAAGCGACAGAAATTTTGAACCATGCTTATAAGGCCGCTTTATCCCTACACGAGATGATCTTAAATCAGCAACAACACGCGGATGTCATCACCCTTGTTGAAGCAGCAGAAACGCAAAAAGCGGTTTTGACAGTATTAATCACATCATTAACCAAAAAGATCGACACCCCGACTCAAGACATTCGTCAACACAAGGTTGAATTAGAAAATGGATATTCCGGTCGTGTGTATGATACTCGTTATATTACACCGTTTATTCGTGAAAAATTTCGGCGTATTCACATGAAAGAGAGTGGTTGGCTAACCCGTTCTTTGGAACAAGCCCATGCTTTTACACTTGATTTTCCCGGAAAGATCGCAAATCTCAATGTCAAAAGCGCATTTTTACGAATCTTAGATGATGTTGAAATCAAGCAAGCGTCTCCCACCGCTTATCTCATCACGGTGTTTGCGGAATTGAATGCGTTAATGAAACGAAATGAGCTTTTAACCAGTCAAACCAAGTTTCAAACCGAAAAAGTCGCTATTAACGCGATTATAGAGGCATTACAGGCACACTTTAGTTTTCGATACCGTGTAAAAGGCGCTTCTAGATTACCCGTTTTAGCGTTGTATTCGATTTATCAGCAATTGATGGATACACAACGCTATCGTGGGAAACGACTCGCACCACTTAAAAGTCACACAGCTTCCGATCTAAAATCTACGACGATCGGTGATATTGAAGTGTTAAACGGTGATAATAGTTTTTTTGAGGCGTTAGAGATTAAAGCTGGACACCCGATTACACACACTTTTATTGAGGATGCTTTTGAGAAATTCCAAACTTTTCCGGTGCAACGTTACTATTTGTTGACCACCCATGAACCGAACACACTTGTACCAGAAACCCTTATTCCCTTAATCACACACATCAGTCAAGTTCACGGTTGTGAATTGATCATTAATGGTGTGATCCCAACTCTAAAATATTATTTACGCTTGCTAGAAAATCCGATGGATTTTTTGCTACAATATCAGCAAAATTTAGCAGAAGATGCCGATGTTAAACAACCACACCTTGAAAAATGGGTTATGCTTCAGGCAAAGTTGTGAGAAACCTTGGTAAAGGCAGGTATCAGACACATGAGCCAAAGCCCTCCACGCCCCCCAGAGCAATGGTTAATAGGCAGTTATCACCACTTTCAACGCGATCGCCTTGCCTTTTTACAGGCGTGCCGTCCACTGGGTGATCTGGTCGAGACCCATTTTTTCGGGCAAAAACTCTACTTGATCAATCACCCCGAGGATATACGCCGCGTTTTAGTTGAACATGCCGATCACTTTCCCAAGTTGAATGCCCGCGATCAAGGCGGATTAGCCGATCTCGCTGGTGAGGCATGGCAACGCCGGAATCGTTTGATCCGCCCCGCTTTTCATTATACCCGCGTGCAAAATTACGCCGATACCATGATCACCCACACTGACCACGCGCTCCAGACATGGCATGACGGTCAAACTATCGATCTTCATGCCGTGATCCATGAAATCACCATGCAGATTGCCGCATCGATCTTGTTAAGCGCCGATCTTTCGGATATGGGTGCGGAGATCGCACAATTGATCGCCAAAGGGCAAGCATTTTTGAGTCGCGGTGGGGGGATCTTGGCCGCGTTGAGTATGATCGGCGATCTGGGCCAGTTTCAAACTTATAAACGCCTACGAGAACGGTTGATTGCGCTAGTACGCGCCCGCCGCATTACCGGGGAAGATCGTGGCGATCTGTTGTCGATGTTGATCTTGGCTCATGATGAACACGGCGATCAACTCACCGATCAAGAGGCAGCCGATGAGGCCCTAGGACTGTTTATCGCCGGCCATGAGACCACCGCTAACGCCCTCACTTGGACATTGTACCTATTGGCAGAACATCCGACAATTCAGGCCGCCTTACAGGCTGAATTGGAGCGGGTGATCGGCGATCGACTCCCCACTGTGAACGATGTTTTGCCCTATACCGATGCGGTGATCAAGGAATCATTACGCTTGTATCCACCTGCGTGGGTGATCATGCGTCGAATCCGAGGGGCGATATCGCTACAAGGCTACCCGTTGGATTCCCGCGGGTTAATCGCGATCAGCCCATACACCTTACACCGCGATCCGCGCTTTTATCCCGATCCTGAACGCTTTGATCCGACCCGGTGGATCGAAAGCGATCCGCCCCGCTATCACTTTTTGCCGTTCGGTGGAGGCCAACGAATTTGTATCGGTCGGGAATTTGCGTTGTTAGAATTGCGCCTCTTATTGAGCCTAATCGCCCACCGTTGGGCATGGTCACGCGCAGAACAAACCCCGATCACCCCCGAACCGTTGGTGACATTGCGACCCAAACAAGCGATCCAGTTAACGCTCAAGATCGTAAAAACCGGCTATTGAATGCTCAATAGCACTTGCGACTCCGCACGCCATAACCCTTCAAGGTTATAGTAAGCGCGCTTGTCCTCGGTGAAGATATGCACGATCACATCGCTGTAATCCATTAAGACCCAACCGCTGTCATTTGCGCCTTGGGTGGTGTGTGGCAAGCGCTGATAAGTCTCTTTGACCTTTTCGCGGATGTTTTCGGCCAAGGCCTTCACTTGACGATCGCTGTTGCCAGTGCAGATCACGAAAAAATCCGCGATGATCGCTTTGGGGCGTAAATCAAGGAGCAGAATATCTTCTGCTTTTTTGTCCTCCACGACTTCCACAATGAACCGAGCAAACTCTAATGCTTCCAGAAGGTTATCCCCCTTAGATGCTATGTTAAATAGATAATCCCATTGTAACACACTTTTTTGAGCGTGATTCGATAGAAATTTCTCAGAACCGCGTGAAAAAGACTTGTTAAAGTTTTAACAAAAATTTAAAGTTATTTCCGTGAATCGATAAACGAGTGTGTCCATACTACACACGACACCCTTGTACCTTACGGAGGAAAGCAAACAATGCGTAAATTAGTTCTTTTGCTCACGATTTTAGCTGTGTTGATCGCCACGGGAATCAGCATCGCCCAAGAAGAAGAAACTTTTGCTTTGACCATTATGCACACCAACGATACTCACGCCGCACATGCCCCTAATGGCGACGGTGACGGCGGTGCGGCGATTCAGGCCGCGGTGATCAATCAGATCCGTGCCGAAGTCGAAAACAGCATTTTGTTAGACGCGGGCGATCGCTTTAGTGGGACGTTGTTCCACACCGTTCACCTCGGTGCCGATCAAGTGCAAGTGATGAACGCCATGGGATATGATGCGATGGCCTTGGGCAACCACGAATTTGATAACGGTGATGATGTCCTCGCCGCCTTTATCGACGGCGTGGAGTTCCCCGTATTAGCCGCCAACCTAGACCTCACCAACTCCGCCGAATTGACCGGTAAAGTCCTGCCTCACGCCGTCATCGAAGTCAACGGCCAACAAATCGGTGTGATCGGGTTAGTCACCGCTGACACCGTTGAGATCGCTAACCCCGGTGAAAACGTGATCTTCAGCGCCGATTATGCCCCGGTGGCCAACGCCGCCGCTGCGGAATTGACCGAACAAGGCGTAAACAAGATCGTCCTGTTGACCCACACTGGCTACGGCGTAGATGAGACCTTCATCGCCAACCTCGAAAACATCGACATCGTGTTGGGTGGACATAGCCACACCTTGTTCAGCAATCAAAACGCGGGCGCGGCCGGGGATTATCCGGTCGAATTTGAAACCGCCGCCGGCAGCGTGATCTACTACGGTCAATCCGGCGCGAATACGCTCTACTTGGGCCGGATGGATGTGGAATTTGACGCGGCCGGTATGGTCGTGAGCGCGGAAGGCGACTCGATCTTCTTGAGCCGTTACATCACCCCCGATGAAACCCTCGCCGCTGTCGTCGCTGACCTTGATGAAGAAGTCGTGGCCTTGCGTGAACAACCGACAGGCGCGTCTACCGATGTGGTGTTGGTGGGCAATCGTAACGTGTGCCGGATCGAAGAATGCCCGTTGGGTAACTTGATCGCCGATGCGATGCGCGCTCACACGGGCGCTCAAATCGCGATCATGAACTCCGGTGGTATCCGCGCCGATGTGGACGCGGGTGAAATTACCGCGGGTGATCTGTTGACCGTGCAACCTTTTGGTAACTTGCTGGCCACGTTTGAGATCACGGGCGAAAACTTGATCGCCGCTTTGGAAAATGGGGTGTCTCGCGTGGTGGTCGGTGAAGGCAATGTGGTCGCCCGTTCTGACTTAAGCGGCCGTTTCCCCCAAGTATCAGGTATCCGTTACACCTTTGATCCCAGCCAAGAAGCTGGCAGCCGTATCGTGAGCGTGGAAATCGACAACGGCGACGGCACCTTCAGCCCGATCGACCCCGCCGCAACCTACAGCGTTGTGAGCAATGGCTTTGTGCGTCAAGGCGGCGATGGTTATACCGTGTTCGCTGAAAGCGCGATCGCCCCGTATGATTTCGGTGCGGTGGATTGGGAAGTGACCCGCGATTACTTCGTCAGCCTTGGCACGATCACCGAAGACATGATCGCCGTTCAAGGCCGGATCACCATGACGGGCGCGACCTTGGCCCCGCTGGAATAAGCGTAGATCTAAAGCAGCTAAAGACCGCTATCCTTATGGGTAGCGGTCTTTATTTTGGGGACAAATGGGTTATTAAGGTTCGATCCGGCCAAACGGCACGGTTAACTCACAGCGCACCTCATACGATCGCCGCCGCCCTTCAACGTCAAACGTCCCCGGCACCGCCCGCCAATAGGCCGTATAACGGATATACCACCGATCTTCCGTCACGCGGATCGGTTGTGACGGATAGACATACAGCGAAGTCGTACCGACCTCAATAAAGCCCGGCGCAACCCGAATACTTTCGATCGCTTCCGCACGAGTCTCAAAGCTGCCGTCCAAAAACCACATTTCGACATTTTGGCCGGCTCGGATCGGGCCGTTATCGCTTTGACAGCGCTCTAAGTTCAGGATGTTATACCCAGCATTGGCGATCGTGGCGGTGGTATTCGGCACATCATCGCAATCGCCTTCACTGGTGACGTAATCCGCTAAGATCCACCCACTGCCGCGCAATTGCCACCATAAACTGCCCGACGCATCGCGATTCTGAAAGACGATCGTCAACGCATCGCCTTCACGCACTTCCCCGATCACCTCATAAAAATCAGCCGGCCCACCACGCAAATTCGCCACCCGATTCGCCCGCCGCACGCAACGTCGAAAGGTGAGCGGATCGGTATAGGTCGGAGTCGGCACTATCACCGGATTCAAGGCCGCGAGGATCTCGTCCGGAGTCAGCGGCGCGGGGATCTCAAACGTGAAAAATAACCCGTCTAGCGGTAACGCCTCTAGATCATCCAACGTGTAAGCTTCGGGTGCGCTAGACGCACCGCCGATCGGCACGATTGCACGCGCTCCGGCCGGCACCCGCTCACTTTGTGCGTTAGCCTCAATCGTCACCAAGCCATTTAACACATTGACGATCAACGCCCGCGGATCGGCTTCCGTCTGCAAAAAGACCGTGCCGGTCACACGCAAGATCGCTTCATTGACGATAAACATCACTTCATCAAAGTCATTCGGCGTTTGCAATAATAGACCGCTATCCGGCACATCCGCACACGGGGAATCCGATCGGCCGGTGGTGAGGCTGATGATCTGATACGGGCGATAAAACGGCGTATTCACGTCTACCACCGCTAACGCATTCACATCCCCGTTAGGGGTGACGACATCAACACTTGCCCAAGCTAAGGTATCGGTGCGCGGCACAAATACCCGTAACCACCGTCCGTCCTGGGTGCGCCCATTGGCTAAGACGGATCCTCGTAACGGGATCTGCTCTAAGATGTCAGCATCAGTTTGTGGCGCACTCCGTAAATTGAGCGTGCCGTCGGAGGTCAAGCGCACCTCTGGCAACGGTGGTACGAGATTCGTCACCCGTGTATCGCCCATGATCCACAATTGCGAGACACGGCGCGGTTGTTCCTCTAACAAATTCGCTTGTACCGTGAGTGTGGCGATCCCCCAACTATCAGCGGTGAGTGGGGTTTGTCCGGTGGTGATCGCTTGCAACGCATCGATCGAAATTTGATCGCCCGATGCCTCAAATGGTTGATCGCCTGCTAAAGCGGCGGCCTCAAATAACAGTGGCACGACTGTCCCGTTACCATAACAGGCGGTATTCCGTTCTAAGTCCCGACAGGCTCGCAACGCCCGCACGATATATTGCGGTAAATTCGGTGTGCAAGCTTGCGCGATCGTCGCTACAGGCGCGCTCCCGATCCCAAAAAGCAGTAAGGCCAGAGTCAATATGCGGCGTAACATCAAATTCACCTCTTGATCCTGTGTTTTGATCATTATAACCCTACGGTTGATGATCGTAGGGCAATCGTAGGGTTATCGTTGGAAGTACGTTTCAACGTTTTGATCTATACTGCAAGTAAGCCCTTTATCTAGCTTTGGAGCGCGATATGCAACGATCCCTCCTATTCTTATTCGGGTTCATCTTTGTGGGGTTCATCGCTTCACAGGGATCAACACAACCTACTCGCACCTTTGAGATTATCGGACAGATCGGCCAACTCCGCCCGCAAGGGGTCGAGTACAATCGCGTTTTCGATCAATATGTGATGATCGATAGCGTGGGCAATTTGATCCTGATGGATGCCACGACTTACACCGTCCAACACACGCTCTATCCTGTCGGTACGAATATCAATTCGTATGAGTTTAGCCATAACGGAGAACTGTTAGCGGTCGCGATCGATACCCGCATTGATATTTGGAACACACGCACAGGTCAGATCGTAGCCGATTTTGCGCCCGACGGCGCACTTTCGGCGCAACGCCCGCTTTATTTTTCCGAAGATGATGCTTTTTTGGCCTTTGAGACCGTGATCCGAGCGCCACAAGCGATCCGACGCTCTGAAAACGACACCTCGATCTTGCCGTGGTTATGGGATCTCGCGGCCGGACGGCGAATCCGCGGATCTGAATTACCGGGGCGGGTGCAGGCACTCCCATTTTTTGAGAGTCGCGGCGGAGTCGTCTTGGGACCCAATAACACCTTGATCGCGGCTTTCGTCGAACGCTTGTGGATTCAACAATGGGATCAACAGGCACTCACCACTGCGACCGAGTTGTACACCGGCCGGGCCGAAACCGATCCCTTGCAGATCTGGCAAAGTTTAGGCGGCGACTCGCTCTATATCAATGATGATCGCCGCAACCGCCTGTACCAAGTCGATACGGTTGACAAAACGTTGATCGAATTGCCGCTTAATTCTCGGTTGTCTCCTAACGATTACGCAGAGTTATCCGGCGAAATCGTGTTTAGCCCGCTTTCACGGGTGATCGGGGAACGTCTAACCCGCGAAAACAACTCGCTGTTAGATTTTCTCTTAGGGGTCAATTACCGCTCCACTTTTGACTATCATCCGCTCACCGTCACCGTGATCGATATTCTAGATCCGATGACTTTACGGCCGGATGAATGGCAGATCCTCATCCACGTTTTTAATGAACAGACCGCCGAAGGTCAAATCTTGGCGCTACGTCCAGATGCGATCGATCTCGTTTTACATCCTGACGGCGATCGGATCGCGGTACGACGCACCTCTGGGATCATTGAAGTCTATCGGCTTAGCACGGGGGCCTTAGAACGGACTTTTACGCCGTTAGTCACCGATCTCGGCCTAGCCCATGAACTGGATTTTGATGCAACCGGGGAGATCTTGATTAGCGATTTTGCGCGCTATGACCTGCAAACCGGCGCGTTGATCAGCGATCTACCAGAATACGTCACCCAATTTGACGCTTATTACTTTAGCCTAGACAGTCAATTTCTATTCACCCATCGCGGTGATGAGCGTTGGACATGGGATCTAAACACCAATCGTGTGATCGCCCGCGAAACCATCAATATTCGCGGTTCGGTGATCAGCGCTTCACCGGATAACGGTCGCTACTTGGTCAACCTAGATGACGGAATCGGGATCGAGATCTACACGATCGGCACGGGCGATCGGCAAACCTTGATCTTTGATCCGATCCCCGGACGACCGATCACCGATATGATCCCCAGTCCAGATTGGCAACATTTTATCGTGGTCTATGGTTCGGGAAATAATGACGGCGGCGCGATCGCCCTGTATCACCTCGAACGCGGGTGGTTATGGACGATCGAAGGTGCTGACTTACCCGAAAGCAATTTGCTGAATTACGGTTGGGTGGATCTAGACACGATCTATGCCATAACTGAAGGTGAATTTGACTTTTACCCCGATCGCATCTATGGGATCACCTATCACGGATCGGGCTTGCCGCAATGTCTGGTAGATCGTTTTCCCGACGATTACGGACGTTGGCTGCCGATCTGGGAGTTGTTTCAAGGTTCATTGCGCGGCGATCAATTGCATCGGTTAGCGATTGCCTTGTGTGCAACATCGTTAGAGACCACCGAGGCGGTAGACGCGATCTTTACCCCCACGCCTACACAACCCTCTTTTGATCCCACCCCGACTCGCTCACTGATCGCGGGTGTGCCAAGCTGTTTAACCGATATGTTCGCTTCAAAAGCGATCGAATACGCGCAAGAATGGCGGCGCTTAACCGAAAACCTCACCGATCCGCAGATCGATCAATTGGCCATTCTGGTATGTGAGAGTACGGTCAATATGCACTCTGGCACTCGTCAGATCTTCGGTGATGCACAACCGATCGTGATGACGATCGACATCCACACGCAATTACGTTCGCGTGGCGCGTATATCCCACAGATCACCCGCAATCCGACTCGCCCATCAGCCTTCCCGGTGATTGAGGAATTTTTCCGCGTGGAAGGCCGCCAATTGAACAATCCGGTGGTCAGTCCAGACGGGCAGATGATCGCGGAGTTTGGCGTTGACGGGCGGATTCAACTATGGCGCATGAACACGCCTTATAGCGAGTTGATCGCCAACCTGACTGCGACCGTCGCAGCCCAGATCACCGCGCAAAACTTAATCGGGGTGCGTCCCACCGAAACCCTACCGTTCACGCCGATCGGCACACCGGGCCCCACGCTTACCGCTACCATGTCGTTGACTCCACCGCCGCGTCCCGAATCGACCGTGCCGCGTTCCTCCACCGAGATCGCCGCGTCGCAACTGTATACCGTGGCCGATCCGCCGCCGGGGTGGTCGCCGATCGGACGCATGATCGTCGGTCAAGTCCAAGACCTCAACTTCGGGCGCTACTTACCGACCGTGACCGCGACTCCGACACGGGCCGCCCGAAATCGCCCGACCGCGATCCCGACCTTGACTCCGTTGCCGGATCTCACGCTTGAACCCAGCCCTACGCCGGTGATCCCGACTCAAACGCCCATTAGTACCCCGACGCTGACTCCGACCTTTTCGATCCTCAACATGGATGAGATCGAACCCGTCTATTACGACTCGCTATTTTGGTTAGATCCGCGCACGGGGCAGTTGCAGATTGATGAGACGATCCCGCGTTGTGATCGTTGGTTCTGTAGTTTCTCGTTCGATCTGCGTTGGATGATCTACCAAGACCGGGAAGGTACGTTCTTGATGCGTCCGGACGGTTCTGATCGGCGGGTGTTGCAAGACTTCTCGCTCACCGTGCCAGAAGACGATGAATTTAGCTGGGATCACAACCTCTTGTTATATGAAAGCGTCCTCATCAATGAGCGCACACAAGTACGGTCTCGGTTGGATCAGCACTTCGATCCCAATGTCTCACTTGAAACGCCGATCGCCCCACGTCCAACGCTTGGGCCGATCAACAGCCTGTTTACCGCGAGTGAGATCTTCCAACCACCGATCACCGGCCGTTATGTGATCGCGCAAGTTCGTTCGTTTGATAGGTATACCTATTACACGGTGAATATCGACACAGGTGAACAACGGTTCTTTGCCCGCACTTCCTCACAAATGGAGACCGTCTGGCATCCGTCGGGTGATCGGGTGTACTACCGCTATGGCGGATTGGATTGGTACGTGTTTGATACCGAAACGGAACAACATCATCTGTTCGGGGGAAACTTGCCCGAAGGGATCTGGTCACCGGACGGCCGTTATCTGGCCAATTGGTATGACGATTTTCCGTCGGAAGAAGCCGAAGCGCGTGAAGATGCGAATCTGCCGGTGCCGAAGTTGCAAGTTTGGGATAGCGAGACGGGCGAAACCCGCCTCTATAGCGTGCCGGACACCGGGTATCGTGACCTTGGCGGGACGTTGTTATGGTCGCCGGACTCGCGTCATCTGGCTTTCCAAGCGGAATTAGAGAGCGAACGCGCTTTTGAGACCGCCCGCCCGCATCTGTTGGTGTTGGAATTGGAAACGGGTTATGTGATCACCTTGGGTTACGATCTCGCAATGCCGACCGTCTGGTATGCCGAAGGAGGTGAATAGATGAAACGGTGGATCGTGATCTTGTTTTGTTGTCTAGGGGGGCTTGCGCCGTTAAACGCGCAAGACTCCCCACCGCCCACCCCCGATCCGGCAGAGGCAGCACTCGCCTTAAATGTGTGGGTGACGACGCAAGACTTTAGCGCTTTGCGTCAAGGCCCCGGCGTGGCCTTCTCACGTTTGACAGTCGTACCGGCCGCCACCACCCTTCCGGCGATCGGCCGTAGCACCGACGGCCGTTGGGTTCAAGTGGACTATGACGGTCAACGCGGTTGGATCGCGACTTGGTTACTGGTGTGGAGTGGCAATATGTCGAATTTGCCGATCGACGGCGTGAATCCTGTGCCGTTCGCCCGTAAGATCGGGGTGGTGGCGATCACCACACGCGAAACCCCGGTCTATGTGAATGCCGTTGCGCCTGAAAATCAGGTAGGGGTGATCCCGGCCGGCGTTGAGGTTGAAGTCACGGCGCGGTTAGGGGCATCGGATTTTATGCAATTCCAGATCACCTATAACGGTCAAGTGTATTGGGTGGGGTCATGGAATTTACGGATTCGTGATAGCGATTGGATCACGTTATTGGATACCTCGTATTTGTATCCGTTCGGGCGTTTGGTGGGGCTGTTAGATCGCGAGATCAACAGCGCTTTACAGACGTTTTACGCGATCGAAAGCCTGTGGGTGACACTCAACAATGGCAACCCAGTCAGCTGTAACGAGATCCCGCGCCAAGTCAGTCTACAACAGATCTCCGATGGCGATGTCAGACGTGAACCGGTATTTGGCCCAGTCGTAGACGCGGTAGAGACCGCTTTTACCAGTGTCAACAACGCGATCACGCTGTTAGAGGATGCTTGCGGCCGTCCACCAGAGGAATTTTTTATCACCCGTGATGAGATCAACACCGCCTTGGATGATCTGGATACGGCCGTCCGCAATTTCAACCTTGCTCGATCGCTATTAGGTTCATTACGGACTCGCGATCCGTTGGTGAACCCAGATGCACCCGATCTTGATTTTTAATTTTGAAGTTGAACCCAAAAGGAGCTATCACATGAACAAGTGGATCTTCACCTTAATTGCGCTCTTGATCCTCATCGCGCCCGCCATGGCCCAAGACGAAAACCCCGCCAACGCCGATGAAGAAGCGATCGAATGTACCGCCTTTGAAGGCAATTCAGACGATGTGCGCGTGGGATATTACATGGGCGAAGGCGATAGTTATTTCCGTACCGGACGTTATGCCGATGCGATCCGTAGTTACACTTGCGTGATCCAGATCGATCGGGCTTACTTGGACGGGTATATCTTGCGGGCATTATCGTATATCGAACGCCGCGATTATGAAGAAGCGATCGAAGATTACGATGATGCGTTAGGCTTGGGCCAAAACATCCAATTGTTGAACAATCGTGGGATCGTGTACGCCGCCTTGGGGAATTATGAACGCGCCTTAGCGGACTTTGACGCGGCCCTCGCGCTTGACCGCGATTATCTGATCGCGATCAACAATCGTGGTGTGATCTACGCGATCCAAGGCGATTATGACCGTGCGATGACCGAGTTTGAGCGAGCCGTCGCCCTTGATCCTGAATACCCGCAAACCCACGCGCTGATCGGCATGGTGCATTCGTATCGTGCGCTGGCCAGTTATCGCGAATACTTGCGCTTGGCGGGTAATCGGGCGGATAACCGGGTACAAGCGGCCGCCGCGTCCTTAGAATCGCGTTTTACCTTTGACTTGCGTTTTGATGACGGCACTTGGCTGTTAGAGGCCAACTTACTCGCAGATGAAGATGAGACGACAGGCGGGCAGTAATGATGAGTGCTTTACGGCAACAGGGGGCGCGAGTCGCCCTCCTCTTACTTTTAGCGATGGTGTCGATCATCGGGGCGCAAGAAGCGACTCCGCGGCCTGATCCGTGTCAGGCCTTTGAGAATGTCGAGATCAACCTTGGCTTTTTCATCGGGCGGGGCGATGCGTATTTCACCCAAAACGACCTCACCCAAGCGGCGGAAGCGTATACTTGTGCGATTGAACTGGATCCCGATTACGTGCCGGCCTATGTGCAGCGCGGTTATGTGAGTTACGTGCAACGCAATGATCCCCAAGCCTTAGCGGATTTTGATCGCGCCTTAGAACTCGATCCCAACTCGACCGCGGCCTTGAACAATCGTGGCATGTTGTATCTCTCGCAAGGGCGCTTTCAACAAGCGATCGATGATTTTGATCGGGTGATCGCGCTTGCACCAGAGGATCCGTTGGGGTATCACAATCGGGCGGTGGTTCATGCGTCGGAAGGCAGCTTTGATTTTGCCTTAGATGATCTCGAAACAGCCTTGAGCCTTGATCCCGAATACGCCGAGGCCTATGCCACACGCGGCGCGATCTATTTGGCCATGGCCAACGCCGATTACACTGAATATCAGACGCTCAAGGGGCGCGATGCCAACTTGCAGACGGGCAATCCGTTCACGATGTTAAACGGGTTACGTGAAGATCGTTTGATTGATGGATTCGGCACTTGGTTAGCGTTGCTAGTGCCAGCGCGTGAGGAGACTCCATGATGAACCGTGCGCGCTCTTGGTTGATCGCGATGCTGCTATTGCTCTCGCTAAGTTGGACATTGCAGGCCCAACTTAGCGGTGTGATCGTTGAGCCATTCAACAACTCGAATGTGACGCGCGCACTCCGTCTGTGTGATGATGGGGCGGTTTGTCGCTTTTACGGGGCGATCTACCCGCGTTTGATCGGGGTGGATGCGATCACGGGTCAATTAACCACCGACCGACCCTTGGCTTTGGCCCAAGAATGGCAGGTAGACGGGGATGTGTATACCGTGCGCTTACGTGAGGATCTGCGTTGGAGCGACGGTCAAGCGATCACCGCTTACGATGTTTTTTACAGCTTTTGGATCTATTTCCTTGAGAGTCGCAATGGGCCAAGCGACCTCCAGCAATTTTCGCAACGGGTGATCGGCGCTCGCCCGCTAGATGATCACACGATCGCATTTCAGTTCCGTCAGGCGGGATGTGATGATCTGAGTCGTTTGACGTTTTTGGTTTTGCCCGTGTCAAACTCGGATGAGCGTCAGGCCTTGATTACCGCTTCAACCGAGTTTTTCGAGAATGCGCCAGAGGACCTGGGTGAAGCGTGGGACGAATGGCGGGAACAGTTCACGTTCAGAGAATTTCCGCTTGTGAGTAACTTCGTGATCGATCCCGCCTTGCCATACCTAGCCGATGGCCCATACTATCGGGCCGATCTACCAGAGCGTGCGGTGATCTACCCAACCGATCGGAGCAATCCGTTAGCGGGTTACGAGATCGTCTATCGTGATAACCGGGTGGACGGGTTTTTGCAAGGGGATTTTAACCTGATCAGCGATCCGCCTTTCGATCGGGTGCAAGATCTGTTAACGATTCCCGGCGTGAACTTGATCACCGCTCCAAGCGCACAACTAGACTATCTGTTGATCAACTTCACCAACCCGCGTGAACCGCGTAGCTTTGACGGTGAAGATGATCCGGATATTCAGAACGAACACCCGTTGTTTGCCGATCCGCTGGTGCGTCAAGCGTTGCGTGCCGCGATCGAAGTTGATCCGTTGATCGAAGCGTCACTCTTGGGGTATGGGCATCCGGTGAGCATGTTAGAGGCATTCGGGAAGTGGACTTATAACACGGATCTCGCACCGTTTGCTTTTGATCCGCGTGCGGCCGAAGCGCTGTTAGATGCGGCCAATTGGAAATTGTTACGCGGGGAATCGGTGCGAAGCTGTATGGATTGCGCCTATCACCAAGACGGCGCGTTATTGAGCTTCACTTTGAGTTATCAGAATAGCTCACGGAATCAGATCACCGCAGACATGTTAACCGAAATGTGGGAGCGTGTGGGTTTTCGTGTGCAGACCAACTCATTTGATGATCTTCATGAGATCGGGAGCGAACAAGAGTTTGATGTGATCTTAGCCACTTACAGCGGTGGCAATCCGTATCGGGCGTTTCCGTATGCCGATCTAACGGAACGTGAGGATCAAGTCGAAACCGGCCGCAACTATGGATCGTATGTGAATACGGATTTTGATTTGCGGTTAGCATCCGAAAGCGCGTGTGAACAGCCAGAGCAGGCCGCGCTCTATAGGGATCTGACTCAAATGCTGATCGAGGATGTCGCGGTGATTCCGTTATTTAGTCCGGATCGAGTCTGGATCGCCGCGCCGGGGGTCATGGATCGATTGCCTTAACGAGGTTTGGGCGAACCAATGTGTTCGCCCTTATTTTCATCCCTTAAAATTTCAAAACTCGCATCATGTTTAGCGAAAAATGCTAATAATATGCTAAAATTGATTAGGAGAAGTGTCTAACGTAATGATTTGAAGGAGTTTTTAAAATGGCTTTTTCCATCTTTATTAGCCACGCAACACCCGATCGCGAGATTGCCGAAAATGTTAAACGAGTCATCAATAATGCTTTTCAAGGACACATCAAACTCTATTTAGCGGTTGAAGATCTGCTTCCAGGACGAACATGGAAAGGCGAGATCAAAAATAACCTAACAAATTGCGACGCAATCATCTCTATCATGACCCCTCGCTCATTAAATCGGCCTTGGATCTACATTGAATGGACTGCTTTTTGGTTAGCAGAAAAACCAATTTATATTTTTCTTACGGATGATATCAAACGAGATGAATTAGTAAGCCCTATGTCCGATCTGCAAACCGTCAATATATTTGAACCAACCGAAGTTCGCATGTTGTTTACCAGTTTAGCGCGTGATTCTAAATATTCCGATGCAATTCCTTACGAGTTTGTACAGGATTTCGTAAATGGGGGTAAGAATTCAAAAGAGGACGTATTACGCAAATTGTTTGAACAATCCTACGGCAAATATAAAGGTAACTTGGATCAACTCCCCACAAATAACGATGAAAAAGCCAAAATTGCTGAATATTTTTTTGATCAAAACGACTTTGAAACCTTTGATCAAATTGTTAATGAGATTACAGATGACTCCTCAAAATGTCATCTTGCACGTCGGATCTTGAAAAAAGGCGATCTACTTTATACCAGCTCAATCGTTCGACGTATGAATTCTTCTGAGTATCTAAAATCAGTAGCCAAAGATCTATTTAGCTTGGGATATAAAAATCATCCCCTGTTGCGCGAAATTGTCGATTCAATGACCAATCATACCGAACTACGAGCGTTGGGTAAATATATTGCATTAAATAAAGGGGAAAATAGTGCCATTCTCACTTACATTATCAATCGATTTAGCAACAATGTTGAGCTTTATAAATTAGGATTGGAACTAATTGACAATAACTTTTATGACTCATCTAACATTGAAGCGCTTGTTAAGCATTTAGCCCAACAAAGTCAACTCTATTTACGAAAATTTGTTGAGGCGTTTATTGATCGCGATCAGAGCCATCACCCAAATTTCAATTTAGCCGTTAGTTTGCTTCGTCCTATCCAACTCAATCCTTTGGTAGATTATTGGATTAAAAATAAGTTACACTCCGCCCATGAATATGTCAATCAACCTTTGAATGAGAATGTTGATTTAGTCCAAGCTTTGAAAACACGCTTGAATGAGTAAACTTATGAAACTGTTTTTGCGTTTGATTGAATTGGTCTGTCGCATCTACTCGACACATTACGATCGTTGTTGCTGGTTACACACTTAAACACAGTACTATATGTAAATATTTAAAATAGTCAGAGCGAATCTCGAGATTCGCTCACTTCGTTTCCGATGTCCTTAACAACTTTGTTCATCAACTTATCTGTGAGATTGATCATACCATGCCTCACAAGTCAATTCCTCTCCATAAACTTTGGGAAAGGAGGAACGGAGGCAACAAAAGAAATTTCTTTTTCCCTCACTTGATAGACAATCGATTAAAGAGACCCTAGACTAAACCTTGCCATGTGATCATCGCTCTAAGTAATCTCAGAAAAATATCCCACCCACGCACGCCAGTTCCCTCCCCATGCATGGGCTGACAGGGGGACAGTTTTGGGTGGGAAGGTTTGAAAAAAAAAGGGTTCAGAGTTAAGTTAGGAGTATCTGCCAAGATACGGAGAACCAAACAATGAACCCAAAATGAGTGTACCCATGGCAAAATGAAGGGGTCAAGCACTTTGCGGCGTTAGGGAAGTGGCAAGCGGTGGGACAGTTTTGGGGTCATCCTCGCACGCCACGCGAGTTTGACACGGATTGCGGAAGAAATGTGCTGGGTGGGACGGGTCGAGACGCTCAACAAACGCTTTAAGCGTTGGGTTAGCAACCGGAATTTCGATTTGGGTTTAGCGTTTGAGCTTTGGGTCAAATGGGTGTGGAAATCTTGTGACTTTTCCCGCCCGATCCTGCTGGTGGACGAGATAAAATCGGGGTCTTGATGGTGTCTTTAACCTTTGAACAACGGGC
>JALOOG010000168.1 GCA_025454525.1 Anaerolineae bacterium
ATCAAGATGACTTTAACCTATTCGGCACGGATCAAGATGAAGAAACCGATGATCAATTGGCTTTTGGGCAAAGTGAGACTCCCGATTGGTTGAAAACCGTCGCCCCGGTGAGCGCCCAAGAGGGTGAAAACGATCTCAGTTTCTTGGATGAAAATGATGAAACCCTCAACGATTTCACGCTTGAGTTTGAAGAGGATCTCGACGCGGTGGGAGAAGCAGAAGCCGCTGATGAGATCGATTGGATGTTGGATGACGCGGAAAATACGCCCGAATGGATGACCACGATCGATGAACCGACCCCCACCGCCGCTAAGCCGATCGGAACCGAAGCGATTGCCGAAACCGATGATGAATGGCTATTTGAGGAAGATCAAGCCGCCACGGAAGATGTACCAGAGTGGTTAATCGCGGCCGCCCCAGTCGCGGCCGTCACGGCCACCGCGGCGAACGCCTTTGCGTGGGATGAAGTCCAAGCGATCGATGAAGAACCGCTAGAAGACACCGCCCCTAGCGCCGCTCAAAATGCGCCGGATTGGTTAAACGCGATGGTGCCGGGGTTGGATATTTCATATGAAACCGAAAGCGTTGAACCGCCCCCGACTCCGACTGTCAAACGGGATTACGATTGGGTCAATCAGATCGTGGAGGAAGAATTACGTCCACCCGTGAGTATGCCAGAAAAAGATGGACGTAAACCACGCTTCAGTTTCTCACGCTTGCCTGCCTGGTTGCGCGGTGGACAAACCTCCGCCCCAACACCAGCGCCGACTCAAGCGGTCGCAACCGAAACCGATGAAGGGGATGATGATCTACCGCCTTGGTTGAGTTTCGACGATGATGAACCCGATGCACGGTAATGGTGGTGGAATGTGCCGATTTTGTTACAATAGGGTATGATTACGGTACGGTGATGACAACCTACATCTCAAACAAGGAAGTTTGGAATGAGTAATAATAATACGCCCGATTTCGATAAGATGTCGCCAGAAGAATTGATGGCGTGGATGGAATCGCTTGCCCGTCGTCAAGGCGCGGATGAAGGTTTCACCACCGATAAAGTGATAGATGTGCCGGAAATTGACCCGAATACCGTGCAGGATACCGGCCCCGGTTACATCCCGTATGGCATGGACGCGGCCACTTGGGAGAAAAAACAGGCCGATGAGCGTGCCAAAAAGGCCGCCCGTCAAACGACGGCCGCTATACCGACTCCCGCGCCTGCCCCCACGCCAACTCCTGCACCGACTCCCGTGCCGGCTGCTGCTTCGGCCGCGATCGATCCAGAAAACATGACTCCTGAACAGCTCATGGCATGGATGGAATCGTTAGCGCGTCGTCAAGGGGCGGATGAAGGTTTTACCAGTAACGTGATCATGGATGTGCCGGAAGTTGACCCCAACACCGTGCAGGATACCGGCCCCGGTTACATCCCGTATGGCATGGACGCGGCCACTTGGGAGAAAAAACAAGCCGATGAACGTGCCAAAAAGGCCGCCCGTCAACAATCTCAGACTCCACCAGCCGCAACGCCTGCGCCAACACTAAAACCTGCCCCTTCACAAGCGATGCCGCCGATCACGCCCCCACCCACACCGACTCCCGCGCCGGCCGCTGCTTCGGCCGCGATCGATCCGGAAAATATGACTCCTGAACAGCTCATGGCATGGATGGAATCGTTAGCGCGTCGTCAAGGGGCGGATGAAGGTTTTACCAGTAATGTCGTGATGGATCTACCAGATATTGATCCCGCGACCGTGCAGGATACCGGCCCCGGTTACATCCCGTATGGCATGGACGCGGCCACTTGGGAGAAAAAACAGGCCGATGAACGTGCTAAAAAGGCCGCCCGTCAACAATCCCAGACTCCACCCACCGCTGCGCCGACTCCGCCTCCGTTGGAACGTTTGCCCGAATTTAGCGAAGATTTTACCACGCAAGCCTTACCCGCCTCCGATAACCCGTTGGCTTGGTTGGATTCGTTGGCACAAGACTCCGGATCCTCCACGATGCCGGACTTTGGGCAATTGGATCTCTCGGGATTAGGGGAACCAGTGACGGCACCCACCGCCAGCAATGATGACCCGTTGGCATGGTTGGAAAGTTTGTCGAATAGCAACAACTTAAGCGGCTTAGAACAATTCTCATTAAGCGACCTTGACGCATTGACAGTCCCACCCACGCCGACTCCGACTCCCGTTGAAACTGGGGCCGATCCGTTGGCATGGTTGGAAAGTTTAGCCAAACGTCAAGGCGCAGACGAAGAAGAACTCTTCACCCCGGCCAATGTGGAGATCCCGTTACCGGAGAACCCGCCGCTGAATCAAGGGTATACTGAATACGCGGTTGAACCCGTGGCTGATAACACCCTTGATTTCTTAGAATTGGGGGATGATTTTGTCGCTGAATTTGATACCGATAACGTTGATCCGCAAGCACAATGGTTAGATGCGTTAGCCCGCGGTGAAGATCTGCCCGTTGAAGCGGGCGAAGCGACTCCCAAAACCGATCAGATCATGGACGCGCTCTCGAAAAATCAGGTGAACCCGTCCGCGATCGAAAATTGGATGGCCAGCTTACTCGAAAAAGGCGCGCAACGCACCGATGTCAACGATTATCTAGACGATGATGAAGAAGAAGTGGCGGCGCAAGCTCAATTACCGGATTGGTTGATCGAACAGGTCGGCCCACCGCCCGCCACGATCACTCAAACCACCGAACGCCCGGCCGCGCTCACCAATGCTATGCCTGAACCGCCGGAAGTCGAATTACCGGATTGGTTGCGCGATGATGTTGAGCCAACCGAAGCGGTTGATTTTGATGCGATCTTTGATGATGTGGTCGAAACGCCCGCGACTAAGACCAAGCTTAGCACCAGTGAGATCGAGATTGATACAAGCGATCCTTGGGTGGAAGCCTTTGAATTGGAACGGAAACAAGGTGGTGTTGGGGACATTGACCGCTTACCCGAATGGTATGTCTCAAAATTAGGCGCACAAGCGCCGCTCCCCAACGCGCCACAATTACAAGCGGCCGCCTTCCCACCCGAAACCGAACTCCAAGTCGGGGAATTACAGCCCTTGCCTGCATGGTTGGGTGGTAGCACCACGCCGCCGATCGTGATCGCTCAACCGGAAGAAGCGATCGCGGTCAGTGATATGCCGGATTGGTTACGAGAACAGATCACCGAAGATGCCGCTCCCACCGAAGAGTTACCGGATTGGTTGCGTCAAGCGGGGGTGAATGCGACGGAAGTCCCAGAATGGCTCAAAGACACGCTGGATACAAGCGAAACCGAGGCCGTTCCTGCGGTGGTGATCGCCCCGACTCCGGTAACACCCGCGCCGACTCCGGTGGTGACAACGCCCGTTCCCGCGCCGACTCCTCCGCCCGTCGTTTCACCGGCCCCGGTGCCGACCGTGGCGGCCGCGATCAATGTCAGCGCCGCTTTGAATGAGGCCCGTCAAAGCTTTAAAACCGATCTTACGGGCAGTTTGCAACAATACGAGGCGGTGGTACGTGCCAATAGCAGCCTTGATGAGGTGATCGGGGATCTAAGCAACGCGCTGAAAGATGAAGTGATGAAGAAAAACCCGGCGCTGTATCGGGTGTTAGGCGATGCGCTGATGCGACGCGGCAAATTGCAAGAAGCGTTAGATACCTATCGTAAAGCGTTGAATCTACTCTAAGACTATAGCGGGGTGAGCGTATCTGCACACTCACCCCGCATTTAACTGATCCTTGTAGTATAAACAATCCCACCGAGATCGATTATGATAGGGGGATTGTCTTTACCCCAACAGGATCAAGACTTATGAACCCAAAAGCACTCCTCGACAAATACGGCATTCAACCCAAAAAAAGCTTGGGTCAAAACTTTTTACATGATCCCAATGTGTTAGAGAAGATCGTCAATAGCGCGGATCTGTTGCGCGATGACACGGTGTTAGAGATCGGCCCCGGCACGGGTGCGCTCACTCAAAAATTGGCTGAAGCGGCGCACCAAGTCTACACGATTGAATTGGATCAACGGATGCGCCCGCTGTTAGAGGCCCAACTGGCCCTTTATCCGCGGGTGACGTTGGTGTTTGAGGATGTGTTGGCGGTCGATCATCTAAGCTTAGTCGGACCGGGGGAGTTTGTGGTGGTGGCGAATGTGCCGTATTACATCACTAGTGCGATCTTACGGCAATTGTTAGAGGCCCCGCGCCGGCCGCGGCGGATCGTGTTGACGGTGCAGTTAGAGGTCGCTGAACGAGTCAGCGCGAAACCCGGGGAGATGAGTTTATTGGCGGTCAGCGTCCAGTTTTATGGCAAACCCCAGGTGATCGGCAAATTGAATCCGGCGGTGTTTTGGCCACGTCCGGAAGTGGAAAGCGCGATCCTCAAGATCGATACGTATGATCGGCCGATCGTGGATGTGCCGAGTGAGGCGGCGTTTTTTCGGGTGGTGCGGGCCGGCTTCAGCCAAAAGCGTAAACAACTGAAAAATGCGTTGAGCGGTGGACTTCAACTCAATGGGGCAGACACCGAAACCCTGCTCCATACGGCGGGAATTGATCCCAAACGGCGTGCCGAAACATTGACCTTAGCGGAATGGGCGGCGATCACACGAGTCTTTCATACCGAAAAGCAACAATTCGGCTAGGTTTGACGTATAATAGACCATATAGCGCGATACCACACTAGTTTTAGGTTAAAATCACCATGCTGCGGTTTAGACGACAAAATATGATCTGGTTGGGGGTGCTGACAGGCCTAACCGCGTTAGCGTTAGTGGCCGGCACCATCAATCCAGCGGCGCAAGTGCTGTTACTGACTTTATTAGCGGCGGCCTTTGGCTTTTCGCTGTTTAACGCTTTACGGCCAGAGATGCTCTTGGAAACCGTACAACAACGGGTGCCCATGGCCGCTCAAGGCAACCGTCAAAGCGCACAAGCGCGAGAAGCGTTGGAACGGGCTGCTAAACGCGGCGCAATTAGCCCATTAGGGGGCCTCAATCTGTTGGATGTGGGTTTGATCGCGACTCGGCGCGGTGAGGACGGCATGATCATGCGGCGCACGCGATCGATCTCGAAAGATGATCAAGGTGTGCGGCCGTTTTTGATGTTGTACGTACCGCCGTCCGAAGCGGATCGTACCGCGAAACTCCGTTTTGAGATGATCGATCAGAGCGGTCGTGAGGTGTATATCCACGAGATGAATTGTTACTTGCGGGACGGTGAAGTGAGCGTTACCACCGACGATCATCTCCCCTTAGGACAAAATCCGCAAGTGGTCGGTAACGGGACATGGGATCTCCGGATTTATCTGGACGGTCAATTGTTGGGGATGCACGAATTTACGCTTGCGCCGTCGGAAGCGGAACGGATTAACCGACTTGGTGGAAAAGTGCCACAGCAACGGTTTATCATCCCAGAGAGTCACGACTCGGAGCATGATGAAGAGATCCCCATGAGTTTAGAAGACCTATTGCGCGATCAAAAGCGCCGTAATCGATAGTATGAAGGTAAGCTCCTATGGACTGGCGAAATATTCCTAGAGAACTTTGGATCGGTGGGTTGGTATTTTTCTTTGCATTAGCGATGTTTGATGCGGGTTTTTGGGCGATCATCGGCTTGGTGTTTGTGTTGATGTTGGCCCGCAATGCGTTTGACGGTGGGAACAATAACACCCATACCGCCGAACGTCCCCGCCGCAATACCCGCCGTTCAACGCCGAATTATTCGTTTGAAGAAGATTTTGCAGAAGGTGAAGCGCCGCTTTCGCGGACTCGTCGCACACCCACCACGTTACCGGATCATGTTTTAGAAGCGATCACCACGGCGGGGCATGACCCAGACAATTTACCGGTGCGTCCCATGGACATCGGGGTACTGGTCTACCGTGAAGGGGTGCGCGATCCTGAAATGCACCGGATGAATGATATTCCCAAGGATGCAAAACATATCCGGCCGTTTGTCCAACTCAATTTGCCGCAAAATGCCAACGGTCGCATCCGGTTTGAGTTGATCGATAGCGCCGGAACGAGTCGATTTGTACAGGAAGACTCGCATCAACTGAAACAGGGGACACAACCGATCATCGCGTCTACTTGGTTGCCCGTGGGGACAGATCTGCCCCGGGATGGCATGTGGCAACTGAAAGTCAGCGCGGACGATGTGCTATTGGCGAATCATCTATTTGAGTGGCAAGGTGAGCGGGTTGAACCGGAGATCACCGAATATATGGAAGAAGACGGTGAGATCAGCGATGAATTACGCACTGCCTTAGGCAATTTGTCGAATGAGAAGATGAGCTTAGACGAATTGTTGGGCGATCAAGGCGAGATTAAAGGACAAGCCTCGCGTCGTCGTTAAATCGGGTCTTGATTCCCCGTGTGTTTGAAAGGGAATCAAGACTAAATTGTGACAAGGTTTAGAGTTCGACTTCGATTCCCATTTGACGGGCCGTGCCGGCGATCATGCGGATCGCGCCTTCGGTGTCCAATGAGTTCATGTCGGCTTTTTTGATTTCGGCGATTTCTTCTAATTGTTTGCGGGTCAACTTGCCCACTTTTTCGCGGCCGGCGTTGGCCGCACCCCGATCCACCCCCGCGGCCTTTTTGATCAAGAACGAGGTGGGCGGGCTTTTCAGGATGAACTTAAATGACCCATCTGAGAAGATCGTGATCTCCGCGGGGATGATCTCTCCCATGCGGTTGCTAGTACGGGCGTTATAGTCCTTGCAGAACGCCATGAGGTTGATCCCGTGTTGAGCCAACGCGGGACCGATCGGCGGGGCGGGATTCGCTTTACCCGCCGCGATTTGTAGGGTGACAATTGCCTTAACTTTCTTGGCCATGTTGTACAGCGGGTATCCCGCTTATGCTCCTTTAAATGGTTATTGGATGAAAACTGAGAGATTATACTCGGATCAAGGCGGTTTGTTAATGCTGGTTTTGCCAAAGATCGGCCCGCACCCGCTACAATAGATGATAATTTTCTAAATTTATATAAAAGACCGCGATCTGAGTCCCAATCGGAATCATGGAAGTTTGTTTGAGTTCCTCTAAAATCCGGTCTTGTCCGAACCCCATGAAGGGATACTCTCTCTTCAAAGGATGATTCGCGGCAAACCCGATCGTCTCACCCGTGGGAAATTGAAGATAGAAGCCCACTTGACAACAAAAATTTGGCGTGGATCTCGATGAATCGTTGATGATAATATCGCAAGAGACGACTTTGGCCATAAACAAGCGGCCTTTTTTGAGGTACTGTGCCTTTTGAACATAGGGATTCACTGCAAAATAAGTGCCTCCGAGTCCCAAGAGAAAAAGGGTGAGGAGACCCGTAGGATGAAATTCCAACAAGATCAGGAGCAGCAGACCGGCCCCCCATGCGCCGATCAAGAGCATCACCGAGCGAAAGAGACTCGGATCGATGAGGGTTTGGGCTGTGCCTTCAAGGTATTTTCGGCTTTTATCGGGGTTAAAGAGATGCAACGCCTTTCGATTGGCTAGTGCTAAGGTCTCTTCACGGCTGCTCTCGTGTCCTAATGCGTTGAGTGACTTCAAATTCTCGGTCGCTTTTTGACCCTCCGCTAGGATCGCGTTCGCATTTTGACGAACGTCATCAAGGGGGTCATGAGCGGCGACATCTAATAAAAATTGATGTTGCGTTTGGTTGAGGATCAGGTTTCGCGGTAAGTATTTCATAAAACTTTGACGGGCAACGCGGGTGAGCTTTTTGAATTTATCATAAGTCATATTGTACATTAAGTGACGTTGCATCAGAATGTCCCTTCAACCTTGAAGCATGTACGGTATTTGAAGTATATATCAAAACGCACTTGAAGGTTGGCGGGTCAACAGTAAACAGGCTGTGGACGGGATTATCAAAGTTCCTCATGTGGGTTTCACAGGTGAAAAGTTCACACAAATGCCCATCTCTGCACCCCTACAACGAGGCGGAGTCCGGCGTTCGGACTCCGCCTTCAACTTATTGTCCTAACGCCGCTTGCATCGCGGCCAGATCCGCGTCACACACCGCCGACTCCGCTTGCGCGCAGGTTTGCGTGAGTTCCGCTAACCGCGCATCCGTCGGA
>JALOOG010000052.1 GCA_025454525.1 Anaerolineae bacterium
TCAAGATTTGTAGTTATTTTAAAAGTGATTGGATAAAATCAATTTTCATATCAATATTGCTTAATCTTGCATTTAGAGCTGACTTGCGTTTTACCCCAAAACGTAGATCAACCTTGGACGTTCACGATTGATCTATCCTATCATTTCAAAAAGACCTCGGTGAAAAGTCGGGACATTTGTTACGACTTTTCCGCTTACTTCTGCTATGCTTGATCTCATCCGACCGATCTCCTACGAAAGAGGTCTCTGATGAACACCCGATTCCATCTGGTTTCTGAAGCTTGCTCTTTGGTTTTTTTGCGCCCACCCGTTCAATCTTACGATCGATCTAACCATCTTGCCGCTGTCGCCGAATTAATTTTTCCTTAGCCGCCGTCTCTGCTGCCGCCTGTCCAAACACAAGTTGAAGCGGCCATCCGGATTGCGACTGCACACATTAAAGGAGCAAGCGTAAATGAACACGCCACACATCGAAGGCCATCAAGTCACCTTTCGCTGGCAAACCACCCAAGCGGACGAAACACCCCCCCTCTTGATCGGGGATTTTAACGATTGGGGCGCTCGTGGCACAGGGGACGCGATCGCGCTCACTCAAACCGCGCCCAACGAATGGACGCACACCCGATCCTTTCCGTCCGATGCTTATATCGAATACAAATTCACCCATGATCCCACTGACCCAAAAGCCGCCGTTTTAGATCCGAATAATCCGCGCAAAGTCAGTAACGGCATGGGCAAACAGAACAATTATTTACGAATGCCAGACTCGCGTCCGATCGTGATCCCACGCGGGATCAAACATGGCAAGATCACTGAACACACGATCCGATCGTTTGCTTTACCTGATGCGGAGCGCCACGTCTGGTTGTATCAACCGCCCGTCGAAACTCCCGCGCCATTGATGATCGTCTATGACGGCCGCGATTACTTGCGCCGTGCCAAGTTACCCGAAGTGATCGATCACCTGATCGCGCAACATCAGATCCCACCCGTGGCCTTAGCGATGATCGATAATGGCAAAAAATCGCGCTACTTTGAGTATAACAACAGCGAGATGACGCTTTCGATCCTCTTAGAGGCGGTTTTACCTTTAGCACAACGGAATTTACAGCTGACCTCACCGGGGGCGTATGGGGTGATCGGCGCGTCTATGGGTGGATTAATGGCGCTGTATACCGCCTTGCGCTTGCCGGGGATCTTTACGCGGGTGATCAGTCAATCGGGGGCGTTTCTGCTCAAACCCCGCGGCGAAGGCCTGATCGATTACCTGTTAAAGACGCAACCGACACTTCCCTTGAAGATCTGGCAGGATGTCGGGGTGTATGAATGGCTGTTAGCGAGTAATCGGGAACTCCATACCACCTTACAAGCGCGGGGATATGAGGTCACTTATCGCGAATTTAACGCCGGCCACAATTACACCGCATGGCGCGATCAATTGCCGGAGGCGTTGCGGACGACCTTCGCTTAACCGCGTGGGAACTTCTTCTTGATCGCCTCTTGGATCTGACGCGCCGCCCCAAAATCCATTAATGCCAAGGCCCGCCGATTGTGTTCGGCGGCCTTGGGGTAATTTTGCAACCGAAAGTACATCACACTCATGTTGTGCCAAGCCCAAGGATTTTGAGGGTTAGACTTGACCACTTGTTCAAACAGCTTGAGCGACTCTTCATATTTGTTGTGCATCAGGTACACGCCGGCCATCGTCTCGATCAAGGTTTGTCGTTCTTCTTCGTCCGTTGCGAGGGAGAGCGCCTTTTTATAGCGGATCTCCACTTTGCCCAAGTCTTTTTTGCGATCCCAATAGTTGATCTCGGTCATACACAGCGCATAGGTGATCGGCGTGGTTTTGATCAGGTGATCCAACACCAACCGAGCGTCATCAAAGCGATTCATGTTCATGTAGATCACCGCTTCGATCAAATTGATCGCTTGATCATCCGGTTCAAGCGTTTGGGCCTTTTGCAACCAATCCAACGCGATCGCTAAGCCGTCTTGATCGTAATCGTCATTCTGTTCAAACGCCGATTTCATGATCGTTTGTGCGATTCCGGCATAAGCGTAAGGTTGCGATCCACACGCAGCGAAAATCCGAAGCGCGTCTTGTAACACGGCCCGATTGCCTCGATAAGTGTTCAAGATCTTTTTGCCACGCTGATACAGTTGTTTCGCCCGATCCGACGGACGCGGATCGGTGGGCAAGGTGAGTTGATCGATAAAATTCAGCAGTTGTTTGACGTAATCGTTAGCCATAACCCAGATCCCCCTGATGCAAATTATTGTAGCATCAGGCCGGGAGAGGCACAATCACCCTGACTGCATTCGGCACGACCTCCACCGTCAACGGGTATTGCGCGGTTAACGGTTCACCGTCTAACCCGATGCTTTGACGTTTCCGCCCGATCACGGTAATTTGACGGCCTTTCCAATGCGGGATCGTTGACCAACGCGCTTTTAGGCGTGGGAACACCGTGCTGAAGGCGCTCCGAAACAGCGAGAGGATCGTCCCCGGATCGGTGCCACGGAAGATGATCACATCCAACAGGCCATCACTTGGGCTGATCTCTGGCGCTAAGCTCATGTTGGGCAATCCCACATTGCCGGAATTGCAGATCACACACGACACCCCGCGCACCCGATAGCGTTTGCCGTCAATGGTGATCTTATAACGGGCGCTACGGGAATCGCGGATCGCCCGTAAGGTGGAAATGATGTAGGCCAATTTGCCCCAACGCTTTTTCTCCTCACGTTCGGCCTTTTGAGTCATGTCCGCTTCGAGTCCGATCCCGACGCGCAACATAAAATAGCGATCTCCGTTCACCCGTCCCATATCGATCGATCGCAACGCGGCCTGATTGCCGATCGCGAGGGTGAGCGCCGTCTCTAACGTTTGTGGGATGCCCAATTCAACCGACATCACGTTGGCGGTGCCGGCCGGCAAGATCGCCAACGGCACCTCTGATCCCATCAGGCCGTGCGCCACTTCCATCACCGTGCCATCGCCACCATACGCTGCCACGACATCTGCGCCGGCCGCGATCGCCGTTTGAGCAAAGGCCATCGCATCGCCGTCTTTAGCGGTGACATGCAGCTGATAATGGAGTCCAGATTTGAGCAAGAGCGCCTCTAAGGCTTCTGGCGGCGCGGGGTTGAGACCAGAAACCGGGTTCATGATCACATGAATCCGGCGAATTTGTGTCGGGATTGCCTCTAATTGCGGCAGTGTCATCAGTTGCCTCGCTACTTAGTCCCTTCAGAACAGACTGCAACCGATTAAGACCGATCCCCTTGTGCCACGCGGGTCAATAGGTGTGGAGAGGGGTGCGGTTTTTCTCGGCTGTTACAACCGACATTATAAAAATGCCGCTTAAGGCTTAGATGAGACTGCGCTCAATATTCACCGACTCCATAGCACAAGCCTTAAGAGTCATGAGAGCGGGCGCAACGAAAGCCAATGTTATCATTGCGATTTATTGGAGTAACCGAGAGACGATCTATACCATCAGGCCGCTGTGGCTGTCTGATCAATCGCGTCTTGTGTCTGGACAATCAAGTCGATGCTTAAGGTGTTGGTGGGTGCTGGATTAATTGTCGGACTCGCGATCAACGCCAACGCGGTTTGAGTCTGATTTTCATCATGCGACCGCCCATTGATCCACTGAATCGGCACGAAAATCCCAACAATAAAGATAACGATCACCGGGATGACGATGCCAATGATCGGGATTTTGTTTGTGTCATGTTGTGCTTCGGGTATCTGTGATTCAGTCGACATAAGCAAACACTCTAGCCTCATCGATCGCTTTGAGGATCTCATCCCACCAGCGATCCCCGCCGATCAAGGTATCGGGACTCTGGTCATACCAGATGTTGAGGTCGGGAAAAGCGACCTTTAATTGTTCGATCAACGCCTTGGTAAACTCTTGATCAACTCGGCTATACGACACGAATATTTGCGGCATGATGTGATCTCAAATGATGTAACGATAACGATCGATTATGCCAAAGATCGAAGCGGTGCGCTAATAGCGAAAAGATCGGGAGTGGTGAAAGATACGGAGATGAGATCACACTAGAAAGATCAACATATGCCCATATAGCACGACACAGAAAAGCAAGCGAAGGTAGGTAAACATAAGTTGAGGAGGCAACGCTCCGCTACCGCAAAGTATGCCAGAGCGCCGCTATACATACAGGTTTATCTAGTAACGTTTATGGAACGCCGCTCCCGTGGTATTGTTGTGACCACTCCTTGAAATTCAGCATCAATACCATCCGCTCATAAGGCGAGCTATTCCCTGTGAAAATGTAATCCAATCTCCGCCTCGTACACTTCAAACGGCAATTTTACCGAAACCGTGCTAAGTTTCTATGGCGCTTTACTTTTGACCGCGCTTGAATTATAATATGTAATTAATTGCGTAATAGAGGAATGATGGCATGTTCGCGCATCCTCCGAATCGTTGGAAAGGTCTGCTGACTGCGGTGATCGTGGTGTTGATCGCCACGGCGATCAAGTCGCTACTGAACCCGCTTTATGGTGTAGAAAGCCCATTTCTGCTGTTTTTTTCGGCAGTGGTGATCAGTGCATGGTTGGGCGGATTCAGTGCGGGGGTGCTGGCTACAGTGTTAGCGGCGCTGTTGGCAGATTATTTTTTCTTGATCCCTTATTTTTCATTTAATTTGATGCCACATCAGGCCTTACGTTTGTTAACCTTTATCACGGAAGGGTTGATCATTAGCTTCTTGAGTCATCGCTTTTGGGTCTCGCGTCAACGGGCTGATCACGAATATCAACAACGTCTGACTGCGGAACGATCCCTACGGGAAAATGAGGAACAGTTCCGTTTGTTGATCGAAAACGCCACGGAATATGCGATCATCCTGTTAAATGACCAAGGCCAGATCAACTCATGGAATCGCGGGGCAGAACGGATCACCGGATATGCTAAAGAGGAGGCGATCGGCCAACCGCTAGATCTATTTTATCTGGAAGTGGATCGGATCATCGGTCGCCCACAACAAACGCTTAAGGCCGTTGCACGCGATCGCCCGTTTGAACAGGAGATCGAACAGCGTCATAAAACCGGCCGCCACTTTTACGCGCACCTGTGTTTGACCGCGATCTATAGTGATCAGGGTGAATTGCGCGGTTATTCATTGATCACCCGCGATATTACCGAGCGTAAACAAGCGGCGCAAGAATTAGAGCGGCGCGTGCGCGAACGCACCGCTCAATTGCATGAGTTAAATCAGCAATTAGAGACATTCGCCTATCGTGTCTCCCATGACCTCGGCGCACCGTTGCGCTCCATTCAAGGTTTTACCACCATTCTGTTAGAAGACCACAGCGAAAACCTCAACGGACAAGGGCGCGATTACTTGAGGCGGATCGGCCGTGGTGCAGAGAAATTAGACCGCTTGGTGAGTGATCTCTTGACCTATAGCCGCTTCAGCTCAGAAAAAGTGCCACTTGAACCCTTAGATCTAGGCGCGATTGTGGATGACTTGTTGACAAGATTAGGGGTGGATCATGCGATCGATGTGATGCGCCCATTTCCCCCATGTTTAGGGAATCGTGTGATCGTCACGCAAATCTTACAAAACTTGATCCACAACGCGCTCACCTATACCTCACCACAGCGCACACCTCAAGTGACGGTCACCACCGAACTTCAGGGTGATCAGCTCCGTATTGTCGTGAGTGATAATGGGATCGGGATTGCGCCCGCAGATCACGAACGCATTTTTCGGCCCTTTGAGCGCGTCGATCCCCGTTACCCCGGTAGTGGGATCGGGTTGGCGATTGTCAGTAACGGCATGAAACGCATGAACGGACGTTACGGGCTAGAGTCGGTCTTAGGGGAAGGGAGTCGCTTCTGGTTTGAATTGCCGGCCCTCGTACCGACCGATCACACCCCCTAATTGAGGTTACGACGATTTTGATGATTGTCCTCGTCATCAAAATAATCCTCGTAGGGGACATCATTTTTAGCCTTTTCATCGTATGGAGACTCATCCCGCTCACGTTGGAAAAAACGATCAATGGTGAGATCGCGACTCTCTAATAACACAAACACGATGGTATGTGCCATGATCAAAAAGGCCCAGACAGCCAACGGCGCAATAAACCGCCGTGCGACCAACAAGGTCAATAGTCCAAACGCCACAAATCCCAACAAATGCAACCCGTACCAGATCCGCCGCGTAAAACGCGCTTCGATCCGCTGCAACATACCTTCGGGATCAGGGTTTGACATGGTGTTATTCCCCTTTGGTTAAGCGGGCGATCTCCTGTTGAAGTTGTTGACGGGTATAGGCGACACGCAATGCCAACATCCCCAACACGGCTAACTCTAGTATAACACCGATCACGGTGATCACAGTGACTTCCGAAGGCAAGGTGACATACTGGCCGATCAGCGGATAACCGATCGTCAATAACAGACCCGCCCCCACAATTGACCCGATCCACGCTAAGATCAAGCCGATCAACCAACGGCTATGTGCCTCAAAGCGCCGTTGTAACCACATCAATTGAGCCGCACGTTCGATCAGGAGCGAATCACTCATTTTGCCCCGCCTTCTGTCGCTTGATTTCGACCAATTCCCCGTCATCCCCGATGATATATTCGATCGCGTCGGTTTGGGTCAAGGGGGGAACGGGTTTGCGTTTGGCTTTATCACCCAATTGACGATAGGGTAAACGAGAGACCTCATGCTCTAGGGCGGCCATCTCTTTTTGATGTTTAGACCAAGCATAAGCCAGTGGGATCGCGCCGATTAGACCGATTCCTCCTAATAAGAGCGCGATGATCAGTGGGAATTGGCCCGACAACCCTAACAGCGCACCCCCGAATATGCCAAGCGTGATCAACAGGTTGAAAAACAGCAAGCGCACACGCCGCTGATTATAACGATCCAATTGATCGTGCAGATCTTCCAGATATTGCCCGTATTCTTGATACGACTCCATGATCCACCACAAACCAACCTTTGATGCTTAGGATCATTATAACAATTTTTTTTCAACGGCGGGAATTGCTTGTTCAGCTTCTAATAAACGGCGTTTACGTTCCACGCCCCACCGATAACCGCTTAATCCGCCGTCTTTACGCACGACGCGATGACACGGGATTACGATCGCGACCACATTCGCGGCGCACGCGGAGGCCACCGCCCGCGTCGCATCGGGATCGCCGATCGCTTGGGCGATGTCCGCATAAGAACGGGTCTCGCCGCGGGGGATCTCGCGTAAGGCCTGCCACACACGCCATTGAAAGGCCGTAGCCTGAATATCCAAGGGCAGCGCGAGATGCGGTCGTTTTCCCTCAACATGATCTAAGATCGCGCTCACCGCATCGGCTAAAGCGGCTGCGTCCGGTTGGATCTGGGCATGTGGGTATTCAGCGTGTAACGAGGACTCGGCCGCCTCGACACTTTCATGCAAGCTGACCGCGCAAATCCCACGCGGAGTCATCGCCACCAATAAGATCCCTAAATAACAATCGATCGTGGTGTAAGTGATCTGGATCATTGCGCCTCCGCGTTGATAAGTAGCTGGGGTCATGCCTAAGTGATCATCGACTCGCTCATAAATCCGACTGGGTGAGCCGTAACCGGCCTGATAGATCGCCTCTCCGATGCTTCGTCCGGTGCGTAAATCCGCTTTAAACGCCTTTAACCGATGCGCCTCTACAAATTGTTTCGGGGTGATTCCCAAAATCGCTTTAAAGGTGGTTTGCAGATAGTGCGGCGTAAAATGAAAGTGTGCGCCCAACGCTTCTAAAGTGATCTGTGCCGAGTCATCGGCGTGATCGCGCAAATAATCACAGATCGCTTGTGTGAGACAGACGCGCTCATCGATCATCGGTATCGTGTGCGGGCGACAGCGCTTGCATGGTCGAAACCCGGCGCTTTCGGCCGCAGCCGGCAAGCGAAAAAAGCACACATTTTCACGCTTGGGCGGCCGCGATGCACACGACGGTCGACAATAAACTCCGGTGGTTCGCACCGCATAAACAAATTGGCCATCGGCGTTCGGATCGCGCCCGATCACCGCTTGCCATTGGATCTCCTGTTCGATCATCGCATTCCCCTTTGTTCACTGATTGATCGCATTGTATGTCAAGTGGTTGGGTGAAAACGATCCGATTCTGATGCGCTTATTTTTTGGTTTTGGGTGATCCGATCGAATCACCCAAAACGGTGAAGCTTATACACCCGTTAACTGTTCCAGACGATCGACCATTTCAGCCAAAACCGCGAAGGTGGTTTCTACGGCATCCGGACGAGTCATATCGACTCCGGCATGTTTGAGCGCGTCTAAGGGATACTTGGCACTGCCCATACTCAAAAATTCGATATAACGTCGGGCTGCGTCCCCGTCACCCGCTAAAATGGGGCCCGCCAACGCATGAGCGGCGGAGATGCCCGTGGCATATTGATAGACGTAATATTGGGCGTAGAGGTGGCTGAATTGCGCCCAAGTGATGCCGCTCTGATCACGCGGGGCGTGTAATTCACTTCCATAGCCTTCTTCAAACAGGTCGGCCATGAGCGTATTCATGTCTTGGGCGGTGAGGCCTTTTCCCTGTTCAGCGCGGGTGTGGACTTCTAATTCAAAGCGGGCCAAGGTGGGCATGATGAAGAAATAGCGGTGAAAATTGCCCATGGCCTCGTGAATGAGCGCGATCTGGAAGTCTACATCGTCTTTTTTCGCCTCACGCAAATAAGCGCGAGTCATGGCCTGATTAAAATTCGATGCCACTTCGGCCACGAATAACGAATAGCCGGAATAGACAGCGGGTTGGGTTTTGCGGGCCAAGTAGCTGTGCATCGAATGGCCCAATTCGTGGGCCAGGGTACTCATCGCGCCCAAGTCGTTATCGTAACTCATCATGATAAACGGCATGGTGTCATGAACCCCGCTAGAGAATGCGCCGGCCCGTTTGCCGATGTTCGGATATACGTCTACCCACCGATCTTCAAGGCATCCTTTTTGCATCGCATCGGCGTAAGCATCGCCTAATGGACGCATTCCGGCCGTGATCCATTCTACGGCCTGTGTGTACGGGACTTGGGGATCACGCGGGGTTAAGGGGGCCCAAATATCCCACGGGTGTAAGGTGTCTACGCCCAACACACGCCGCCGGATGTTCCAGTATTTGTGCCAAGTGGGGATATTTTGTTTGAAGGTATCGATCAAGTTATAGAACACTTCCGACGGGATGTTGTTCTCAAATAACGAGGACTCTAGGCAGGTTTGATAGCCCCGCGCCCGCGCCCGAAAGACATCTTGTTTGATCGAAGCGCTCAAATTGGCAGCCAAGGTGTTTTTTAGGGCAAGATAAGCGTTTTGATAACTTTCCCACGCGCTTTGACGCAAGGCGCGGTCTTTGCTCCCGATCAATGTCCAGACGTTGCCTTGACTGATCGGATGTGCGCTGCCGTCACTGGCGATCGCGGGAGAAAAGGTCATATCGGCGCTGGTCAACATGCCGTAGACGCTGTTAGGAGATCCAAAGGGATCGCTTAAGAGTCCGAGTAATTCTTCCACCTCACCCGAACGGACATGCGCTTGTAAGCGGAATAGGTTATGGAGGTAATGGGCGTAATAGGTGAGGCGCGCTTCAGACGCTAACCACATCGTCAAGGTATCATGCCCGATGGCCAGCAGTTCCGGTTGGGCGAAAGCGATCGCGCCGCGCACTTGACCGAACAGGTTACGCGCTTGCCCAAAGCGCCCGGTTGCGGCCGCATCGGTGCTATCGCAATTGGTCTCCATGCTGGCATACACAAACACTTTGCCCGCTAAACGATTTAGGCGATCCGCGGCCTCCATGTAATCGGCTAGGACGGAGGCCCCTTCGGTCAAACGGCCGCGAAAGGCTTGAATCTGACGGGCCTGCTCTAAAGCTTGTGTGAGTCCTTCTGACCAAGCTTCTAAACTTGGAAAGACGCTTTCGGCGTTCCAAGTATAGGCTTTATCGATCGCGTTGCGGGGTTGTACCCCCGAATTGATTGATGACATCTGGTTCAACTCTCCCTAAGTAAACACTCGCTGAAATGGTGATTGTACCGTGAATCGGGTCAGATGTGTGGTTTTGCCGATCGGCTGTCGGGGTAATCGCTTCAAAAGACGACAAGGGATCTTGAGGGTGGAACTGACGCGAAAAAGATCACGGATATGAGAACAGCTATTAGATTTTTTGGGATCGTAGCATGGGAAGTGGAAAAAGTCGTAACAAATGTCACTCCTTCAGTTTGCCAAGTAGCGCCCCTCTCATTATGATCGGAGCATCTAATGAGAGGACGAAGCCGATGTTTTTTGAGCAATTATTCAGCAATCTGAACCCCGAATTTCTGCAATTGGCCCTTACCCGCGTCCTAGCGATTATCTTGGCCCTTGTATTGATCTGGGCGTTGCGTCATTTATTGAGTTGGTTGGTGATCCGTCCGTTGCGATTTTTGACCAAGCGCACCAATCAACAATTTGACGAAGCGTTGTTAGATGCGAGTGTCGTCCCGGTGCGTTTATTGCTGATCGGTTTATCGCTGTCGGTGAGTGTGGCAATTATGGGACTCAATAATGAGCCGACCTTCTGGAATATCATCCAGCAGATCACCCGCACCTTAGTGATTTTGGCGATCATCATCTTCACCTTTAACCTCACCGATCTGATCATCGCGTCGAGTGGACGGGTGTTCACGATCACCGGCATCACCTTAGAGGAACGTTTATTGCCGTTTATCCGTGTGGCGATGAAATTTCTGATTATCGCGATCGGCGTGGTGATCATTGTGCAGGAATGGGGGTATGATGTCAGCGGTCTAGTGGCCGGGATCGGCTTGGGGGGTCTCGCTTTTTCGTTGGCCGCACAAGACACGGTTGCCAACATCTTCGGATTTGTGGCGATTGTGGGTGATCGTCCGTTTAACGTCGGTGATTACATCAAAACGCCCGATGTGGAAGGTGTGGTAGAGCATGTGGGCTTACGATCGACTCGTGTCCGTCAGATTGATCAAGCGGTGGTCGCGGTGCCGAATAACAAATTAGCCAATAGCGCGATCTTAAACTGGTCGCGCCTCACAAAGCGGCGGATCGAATACCTCTTAAAGGTGCGCTATGACACCAGCAGCCCGCAAATGCGATCGTTGGTCGATCGCATCCGACAATTTTTGCAGGCGCAAGAAAAAGTCGAAAAACAAACCGTGGTGGTGCATTTTATGAACTTTGGTGAAGCTTCGTTAGAGATCTTCATCCGGGCGTATGTCAAGATCGCTGAATGGAATGCGTTTGTGGCCGAACAAGAGCGCATCAACCTGTCGATTATGGATATCGTGAACAACATGGGCTTGAATATCGCTTTGCCCGCGCAAATTTTGTATGTCGAAAATACCAGTGATGAAGCGGTGTTTGATCAAGACAATCCTGCGACAAAATCGGACACCAAGTGATAGCGCGTCTACTCATCTGGTGTTAAACTTAACCACAAAAGAGCGGTAACACACGTTTGGGATGATGTTATGTTAACCACAGTTGAAAAAATGATCTTTGTAATGCTGGCGCTATTTTCGATCGGCGCGACCTATGCGGGCTTCCGTGAAATGTGGTTGATCGTGAATCGAGGTGAAGGTCAATTGCACCTCGATCATTTGTTACAACGCGCTTGGAAGGCCTTGCGAATTTATCTGACTCAAAGCACCACCCTAAAAACCCGTCGAATCACGAGCTTGTTTCATCTGGCCGTGGTGTGGGGGTTCACCTTTTACTTTTTGGTCAATGTGTTAGATCTGTTGATCGGCTTTATCCCCGCCTTTGATGAGACACTCAAACAAGGCGGGATCTTCTACAATGTCTATCGGTTATTGGCAGATGTGTTGAGCGCGGCGGTATTGATTGGCGTGAGTTACTTTATCTTGCGTCGGTTTGTCTTGCCACAACGTAAAGAGTTGACCTTCCATGAGAATGTGTTACTGCATCCTAAAGTGGCGGAGGGTGCGGTCTGGCAAGATTCGCTCTTGGTGGCGGTGTTCATCTTGATCCACGTCGGCGCTCGCCTCGTCGGTGAGATCGCCTTGGTGGCCCAAGTGGGTGAGCCGGATCTCTGGATGCCGTTTGCCACTGGAGGATCGCTGTTATTTGCGGGGTGGTCACATGATGCGTTACAGATCGTGCGTCATCTCGGTTGGTGGATCGCCTTAGGCGCGATCTTGATCTTCACGCCCTATTTTCCGTACACCAAACACGCGCATCTGTTTATGGCCCCGCTGAATTTCTTGACGAAACCGCATCGCACCTCCTTAGGCGCATTAGATCCACTCAACTTTGAGGACGAAAAGATCGAACAATTCGGGGTCAAGACCTTCTCGGATCTGCCAAAAACGCACATCATGGACGCTTATGCGTGTATCCAATGCAATCGCTGTCAGGATGTATGTCCGGCGTATGTCACCGGAAAGGAACTTTCCCCTTCGGCCTTAGAGATCAACAAGCGTTATCTGCTTAAAGAAAACCCAAGTGGTTTTGCCGAAGGCGCGGATATGCCGCCCTTGATGAATTTTGCGATCAGTCAATCGGCGGTATGGGCGTGTACATCATGCGGTGCGTGCATCGACATTTGTCCGGTGGGCAATGAGCCGATGTTTGACATCCTCAATATTCGGCGCGATCAGGTGTTAATGGAAGCGGATTTTCCGAAAGAATTGGAACGCGCCTTCAAGGGCATGGAGCGGCAAGGCAACCCGTGGCAGATCGCCGAGAGTCGTTTCCGGTGGGCCAATGGCCTTGATTTCCCCGTGCCGACGGTGGATGAAAACCCGAATTTTGAGATTCTCTACTGGGTGGGATGCGCCGCCAGTTATGACGCACGCGCTCAATTGACCGCCCGCGCCTTAGTCAAGGTGTTACATCGTGCCGGGGTCAATTTCGCGGTCTTGGGTGAAATGGAAAACTGCACGGGGGATTCGGCCCGGCGTGCTGGCAAGGAAGACCTCTATTTTGAGTTAGCGACGCAAAATGTCGAGACGCTGAACAATGTCAAACCGCCGCGGATCGTGGTGACTTGCCCGCATTGTTTCCATAATATCGGCAAGGAATATCAACAATTCGGCGGACAGTATGAGGTGGTGCATCACACCGAATTGATCGAAGAATTGATCACCGCCGGACGGATTCCATCGACCGCGCATCCCAGCAAACAGCCCAACGTCACCTTCCACGATCCCTGCTACTTGGGGCGACATAACGGTGTGATCGATGAACCGCGCACCGTGTTAAATCAGTTGGGGGTGGATCTGGTGGAGATGCCGCGCACCAAGAAAAACTCCTTCTGTTGTGGGGCGGGGGGCGCGCAATTTTGGAAAGAAGAAGAACACGGGACAAAAGCAGTCAACGTCGAACGGTATGAAGAGGCCAAACACACCGGCGCAGAGATCGTCGCAGTTGGTTGTCCGTTCTGTATGCAGATGTTCGAGTCCGCAAAATCAGAAGTGCCAGATGGCCCGATCGTGAAAGATGTGGTGGAATTGATCGCCGAACGACTTGGTGATCCCAAACCTGCGATCGCGGCCGGCGATTAACAGGTGATTCAATCAAAGGTGAGGAGTCCCCGAAACGCGGACTCCTCACCTAAATGGATATTCCACGCTACCTTGTTTGAACGAGAAACCCCTCTTTTTTCAGGCTCGATTTCTAGACATTTTAAGGAAGAGAAATACCCCACGTCTCATCCGATGATCGGTGTCTATTGACGAGAAACATTGCTAAGCTTATATTGATCTTTGCATTTAGCAAAACAAGGAGTGACGCATGTCTCGTTTTGGATTTTGGGCGGTGTTGATCGCGATCTTAGGCGCATCGATCACCTTCACACAAGCGCAAACATGGCCGGTAGTGCAGAATTGTATGGGCGATCTCACCTATCCAATTGTCGCTAAGGGCAATTGGCAATTTTCTGGGGTGATCACCAGTTACCTTGAGCGGCAAGGGGTATGGGCGGCGCGAGGGGATCGCAATGTCGAATATTTTATCGCCCAACAATCCGACAATTCACATTCTTTTGCGGGCGGATTTTCACCGGACGGCGTGTATTATGCTTTTCCCACTGGCGGACGTGAAGTCAACACCGCGATCACCGATTGGCTGATTGTCCGGCATATCGCCGTGGTGCGAACCGATGGACTCACCGATGAGAGTTATCGCCATGAAGCAAATTATGCCGATATGATCGGCAGTGATCATTTTGTTGAGCCGATCGGCGCATTACCTTTGGTCTATTGGATCGATCAAGAATGGTTATTTTACGAAAATGAGCGTAACGAAGTCTTGATCTGGAACTTTCGCACCGATGAAACCCGCACATGGGAACAGGAGGTGAACGCTTTTCGCCTTGCTTACCCCGCTCCCACTTGGACGCGGATCTTTGCGGATCATGAGTTATACGATCTCGAAACCGACACCCCATTAGGGTTTTTCCGTCTACCCCAACAAACGATCGTTTGGCAGCAGGATTCATCGGCATTTTTAGCGCCCACCGAAACCGAGATCCAATGGATCGATCAAGACGGCGCGATCCTTGACTTCATCCCATTACAGGCCGCGCACTTGGCCTTAGCACCGAATGACCGTTGGTTAGCGGTCTGGGATCAATCGCAACAATTGTTGATCGCCGATCTGGATAATCAGTTGATCTATGATCTGTGTTTTACGTGGAAAGGCTTTGATCGTGGGACGAAGCGTCTGTTCCCTAATCTGGCATGGTCTCCTGATGGCGCAACCTTAGCGTTTAACTATGATGGCTTTTTGGTGTTGCTTGACCTCGCCACACTTACCAATCAAGTGATTGATCATCGCCCAGGTTGGATCACCGATTGGTTGCCATTGGAAGGCGAAACCATTTCCTTAGCGACGATCGAGATCCGTCCCCCTGAAGCGGCCCCAACCGCCACCTCAACGATCACGCCGAATCCACCCACTGTCACCCCAACGCCATTCCTGATGATCACCGCCACTCCGGGTCCCACCACCTGCGCTTTAGAGGTGATCGCCGGAGCAAATTTAAGAGCCGGGCCGGGGGTGAACACCGAAAAGTTAGGCAGCGCCGCGATCGGCTTTCAATTGGTCGCAGATGGTGTACAGTTTAACCAAACCGAGTATTTCCGTTGGTGGCGTTTGACCACTGGAGAATGGATTCGCGAAGATTTTGTGCGTGAAGACTCCGCTTGCGACAGCTTACCCGTGATCCCACCCACGGAATAATCTCATCAGGGAGCGGTGACTCTGCATCGCTCCCGTGATCGTCACTCAAATAGCAAAGGATTACCTTCATGTGGATCATCGTTCTGCTCATCTTGTTTATCGCGCCTGTTCCCACTCAAGCGACTCCCACTCCGATCGCTTGTCCAAAGTCCCGTTTAACGGTCGGAGAATGGGCGCGGGTCACGTATGATCATCGCCTCAACGTGCGCCCAACGCCGTCCACCCAACAAGCGCGGATCGGTGAGATCAGCACCGGAAAACACGTTGAACTCTTGGAATTAGGCCCTTGTGCCGATGGTTATTGGTGGTGGCAGATCGAATTTGACGGGCGCACCGGATGGATTGCCGAAGGGGCCACCGAGGATCAAGCTTGGTTAGAACCCCGTGGACTCTTGGCTTTACAGACCGATCCCGACCAGATTGAGCGGCTCTATCGCGTGGATCAAGACGGCACGCCGATCGAACGCGCCGATTGTATGCGCCCGCCCGATGATTACACCCGCGCCCGTTGGGGATTCGCCACGTTTAATCGACGCACGATCGCCATGTTGGAACAGGCCCAACGCATCTATACCGCACAAGGCGGCCTGTTTCGATTAGAAGATCAAGTGGTGCAAGGCAGTTATACCCCCGGCCTAAGCGCGAGTTTCGGCACGCATGACGGCGGTGGCGCAATTGACCTTTCGGTGCGCGATCGCGATCGTTTCGCCGTGATGAACAGCGAGATCTTGCCGCTATTGGATGCGCTTCGCACGGCCGGCTTTGCCGCATGGTTGCGCGCCCCCAATGAATTGTATGCGGGATCGGCGATCCATATCCACGCGATCACGATCGGCGATCAAGAGGCTTCTGAGGCCGCCCGCGCTCAAATGGACGGGGTATTCGGGTATCTACGCGGGTTTAATGGCTTACCACAACCCGAAGGCCAAGATCCGATCCCCGATGCCTATGGCGATCCGGTGATCTGTGAATGGATGATCGCGGACGGATTCCCGGATCAACGCGCTTTCTCCGACTAAAGTCTGAGATCGAATCTCATCCTTAGACGGATGTGAGAAGCGTTTCATTGTGGTTTAATCAACTCATGATGACCAATAGTTAGCTAGGGGGAAACGCATCATGAAGACTAAACACGCACATGCGCTTGTGATTGGGGGCGGGATCGCCGGATTATTGGCGGCGCGGGTGTTAACCGACACCTTTGAACGGGTGACGATCATCGAACGCGATCAACTGCCCACAGGTTATCAGGAACGCCCCGGCACCCCCCAAGCGAGTCATCTCCATGTGTTGTTAGCGCGGGGGCATCAAATTTTTGAGCAGTTATTCCCCAATCTAACTGAAGAATGGATCGCCGCGGGCGCACCGACGTTCGATCATGGCCTGCATGGGCGCACCCTTTATAAAACCGGTTGGTCGCCCCGTGTTCAATCCGATGTGATCGTCTATGGCGCGAGTCGGATGTTAGTTGAAGGGTCGATCCGTCATCGCGTCCTGAAGCATCCCCGCATTGAGGTGCTACAAGGCCAAGATGTGGTCGCATTAGTTCACGAAAATGACACAATCACCGGAGTGCAATTGCGTCCGCGTGGTTTTAATCAAGCGCCTCACACGATCAGCGCGGATCTGATTGTGCATAGTGCCGGACGTAACTCTCGTCTGCATGAATGGTTAGCAGTCTTAGGTTATGATCAACCGGAAAAAACGATCGTAACGGCCAACGTCGGTTACAGTACCCGTAGCTTTGTCACCCCAGAGCGCATGAAACATGAAGATCGCGCTTGGTTGATCTTGCCGCGGCCCCCGCATATCCGGCGCGGTGGGATCATGATCGCCTTAGAAAACAACATCACCACGCTCACCTTGTTAGGGGTGGAAGAAGATTATCCTCCCACTGATGAAGCGGGTTTTATGGAATTTGCGCGCAGTTTGCCCGTACCAGAGATCTACGAGATGATCAAAGACGCGACTCCGGTCGGGCCGATCCACGGCTATCGCAAGCTGGAAAATCAGATGTATCACTATGATCGGATCAAAATGCCTAAGCGTCTCTTGGTTTTAGGGGATGCTTATACCGCGCTCAACCCGATCTACGGGCAAGGGATGACGGTTGCCTCCGAATCGGCCATGGCCTTAAGTGATGTGTTACGCATGTATAGTGATCCATTGGATGAGATCGGCGTGATCTTCCAAAAGCGCTTAGCCAAAATGGTCGCAGGGGCTTGGATGCTCTCCACCAGTGAGGATGCCCGTTGGCCCAAAGCCCAAGGGGCCAAGCGCGATCCGATGACCCGCTTCCTACATTGGTACTTGGATCAAGTGTTAGCGGTACTCATGAACGACCCGATCACCTATCAAACGTTCATTCAAGTTCAACATGGGTTCAAAATGCCCACGGCGTTGTTTCAACCGCGCACGCTCTTGCGCGTGTTAGCGAACGCGATTTCGCCCAAGTCGCGGACGGCGGGTCAAACACCTGAACCACACTTACAGACGGGGGAAGTCCCTACGCTCTGAACGTAAGGAGGAGGTTGGCATGGGGAGTTTCGCGCTCCCCATGTCCTTGATCGTTTAACCGCGATCGATCCGCTGATTGCGGAAGGTGATCTCGGCCTTTTTCAGCAATTCGTTGAGCATTTCAAACACCACCACGGTTTCACCGTCGGCTAAGCGCACCCGCCCGCGCACCGCCTCGCGCAACCCGTCTACGATCTCCCACGGATTTTCTAAGCGGGTATGCTGCACGATCCGCGCCACCAATAAACCCGCCATGATCAACGGCAAGTAGATGTAATTGAGGTCAGCTGTGCCACGTCCGGCCATCCAAGCGATCACCCGATTGGCGTATTGGATGCGTTCTTCAGGGGTGCCAAGGTTTTCGCTGACTTGTTGTTCAATCACATCGAATCCCAGCAAGATCGCCTCATATAACACCTCGCTAAACAGGTAATTGGCGAAAATTTCGGCGCGTTCCGCATGAACCAAGTTAGGATCGGAGGCTAACACCTGACACAAGCCCAAAAACCAACGGGTTTGTTCGATCGCGATCGATTGCTCTAAATTCGGCGCATCATCGATCACATAGGTCATGATCTTGGCGATCGCACTGGCCTCCGCGGGATGTAATGGCAGATCGCGGGCCGCGAATCGTTCTTCTACGGCCGTGCGTAACATCGGATAAGCGCTGCCATAATCGGCAAAGTTCGCCAATTTACGCGCATCGGCTAAGCGCGATTGCGCCAATTCGATCTCTTTTGGCATCTTTTCGCGTGTCCACAGCGACTCGTAACGCGGTTGCGGTAACTCTGGCGCTTTTGGGATCAGATGCGGCGCAAGGTCAAACGTGCTGGTGACGATCTCCGCCGACTCATTCCACAAGGTTGCCCGAAACTCAATATCGCGTAAGACTTGTAACTTAAACGGCGAAACATCCAACACCGAGGGCGGCGCACCGCCATTCGGGGGTCGGACAAACACCGCCCGCTCACCCGTGCGATAGCGCACAGCCACACGCACCGGATATTCCTTGCCGGGTTGCGTGGGGGGATGCGCGATCAACGGCATCCGTAAAATCCCGACCTCCCCCGGTTGTAACGTGAGCGTAATTTGCGGCTTGGGGGTATCGATCACGGCGGCGTTGCCTTTCCGATCTTTGGTCGGAAGCTGCATGGCGACTTTCACCGAGGTCGGTTGATCCACCATGTTTTGTAAGACCACCACCGCCTCAAACGATTGATTGATAAAGGCCTGTCGTGGTGAAATGCCAAAGGCAAATTGAAGCTGCTCCATTGTGATCCGCGTCCCTTTGGTGACGGCCCCCAAGACATCTGGGTACAGCGGCTTAAACTGAAGCTTGCGTTTGACGTTCGGCAAAGCTGCCATAACTCTAATCCTTTGCGGGTGAATGCCCGCACTTTGATAAACATTCGCGGGTTCTGATGTCCGCGCCTTTTTTAAATATCCGTTTCAAAACCATACTTACGAGTGGCCACATCGATCACCTGTTTCGCCAACAAAAAGACCGGATCATTGTCTTCAGTGCGTTCCTCACGGCGATTCGGCAATAGGCCGGCGATCTGTTGGATCACGATGTCTTTATGCTCACCGGGCATCAAGACGTGTTCATACATACATACCCCGCCGATGATCAACGGGAGATACACATACGAAAAGTCCAATTCGCCGCGTTTTGCCAAGCGACTAAACACTTCATCAGCGTATTGGGCCATGTCTTGATCGGTGCCAAGGTCTTGTTGTGAGATCAATTCGACCAACAAAAACCCATACATCACCGCATCGCGCAACAGGTCATCATAGGCAAAATGGGCCAAGGCCTTGGCCGGAAATTGCGCGGATCGTTGATCTTGGGCGATCGCCCGCAAGATCCCGTTGGCCCAATGTGGTAAATCGATGTTAAAATCCCCACCCACGCGCAAGTCTTTTAACGGCCCTTCGATCTCGTAGCGTTGGGGGGACGGGAGTCCCTGTGTGCCGTATAACTCTGGCCCAGGTTGCGCGTATTCGGTGATCAAGGTCATCAAACGCGCCACCAAACCCGCTTCAACATCTGTCAGCGGATAACCCGCGTCCCGGAATCGCGTTTTGGTTTTTTCCAGCAACAACGGATACAACTTGACCCGCTTCACGTTGGGGATCACCTGTTCGCGTAATTCGGTGTGATACTTGCGTAACAGTTCGGTCGGATCGGCTTGATAATCCAACATCGTCCACAAACTTGTCCAACCCGGTTTGAGATCCGAAACGCGGCCGGCCTTGCCCGGTTCTAACCCAAACTCAATTTCAAGCGCGGTGCTGCGTAACAGGCCTCCGCGTTTGTTGGTGCTAAATTTCAATTTGCGGAGTTCGGTCAGCGCCTCGATCAACGCCGGCCGGAGCGTCTTGGTATTCACCTTACCGCCGCCGTTTACCTGGCGGATGCGTTGCGCTTTGTCTAAAGCTTTTGCGGTGATCTCCACGCTTAGCTTGTACTGTAAGGAACTGGCGGTGTCGGGTAAGGTGGTGACGGGTAACATCACATAACCGACTTCGGCCGGTTGTAAACCGATCACTAAGCGTGTGACTTTCGCAATAAACCGCGCCCGCTGATTTTTTGCGTCTTTTTCCGGTAACGTTAAGACCACCGTCACATCCACTGGCGCATCAGCCGCGTTTTGGATCAATAAGATCACTTGGAATGGGTGGCCGGCCCGGGCCACCGCCGGACTCACCGTCAACGCGGTTTGCACCACCCCCACGTTAAAGCGCTCTACGGGGGTGATAAAACCAAGAATATCAGGGTAATTAAGGGAAGAATCTTGGGACATTTTAAATCTCTTTCAATTTTCAGAATGAGTTAAAATATCGCGTACAATTCGGTCGATCAAGCCTTAATGATCCTGATACTTAAGCACTAATCCCCATTGTACGCGAACTTTTAAATGGTGTTGGTTGGAGTGTGGTTATAGATTGTAAGCTAAGTTGGAATTTTCTAACGAATCACACTCACATTCCCCAAAAAGATCAAGCCGTCTTGCGCGCCTTGTCCTTCTGAAAACACCGGCAACCGCATCAGATCAGGATAACTATACCACCCCGCATAGACCGCGAACGTACCCTCCTGATCTCCTAGATCCAGATCGATCCGTTCGATCCAATCGCCGCTTAATGCGCCTAATGCTTGATCGACTCCGGCGATCTGTACCCCGTTTTGATCGATCACCTTGATAAAGCGCACCGTTTCCGGCGCGATCGGCGTGTTCAATGTCCACCACAAGCGCACCGATAACACCCCGCGAATCGCATCTTGTGGCAAATATGCGCCGGAGAGTTTGACTCCGCCGCCTAACTCTACAGGCGCATAAAGCGGGCCGGCGCTCAAGGGGGTAAAGGTCGCCCCTTCCAGTTGCACCTCTGGGCAGATCAACGCTGCGCTAGGGGCGATCGGGCAAGCGGGAGTCGGATCAAAGCGCACGGTATGATAACCGCGATAATCCACTGGAAGCGGCAAGATGAGCGCTTGCGGCCCTAGCACCTGATACACCGAGCGATCGTTGAGCGTGATCGTGCCGCCGCGTCCGTTGAGCGGTGCGGTGATCGCCGCGCTAAAATCGATCCAACCCGGCGCGGGGGTGAACAGATAAAACTCAGTGGGGCCGGCCTGTTGCCAGATCACCGTCAAGGTGGGTGGAGTCTCTGGGACTTCAAACAGGGCGTAACGTTCATCCTCGTAATAGGGTTCACCTAAGCGTTCGCCTAAGCGCGCCCGATCATCGGGATCAGCGTAGGCCTTGTGCAGGATGATCAGGTCAACGCCTTCATGGTTTAACAAAGCCAGATCTAAGGTTTCCTCTAACAGCGTCAACTTAGCGGGACTCACGGGGGTGCGACGGGTGATCTGACCCGCGATCAACGCTTGTTGATGCCAAGTCTGCAAATAGAGGCCTTCTTTAGCCGCTAACAGATTGCCCCACGGCACATCCATGACAGCCCGTAGATCCTCCCGATCGCGCAATTCGGCGATCGCCTCCGGCACATCGGCCGGCACGGTGGGCATACTCCAGAACAATTGATATTCCCATAAGGTGAACGCGCCTAACCCGATCACAAGGATCGCGCCCCACCGTCCACGCTGAAGCACCACTCGCGCTCCATAACCCGCCGCGATCGCGATCGCTAAGGCAATGGTGAACCCGAAACGCCCCGGAGTCCGTGCGAGGTTAAAGCCCGGCAAATCGTAGAGAAACGCCCATGGCAAGGTGATATACGTGGCATGGCCATCGATCAGCGTGGTGACGGGTTGATCCAAGATCTTTAACAACGGCCCTAAACCCAAGATGAACGCGAACAACGCGATCGCGAGGAAAAAGCGGGCGTTCGGTTCACGCCAAAACGCCACCAGACACAAGATCCCCGCCGCGATTCCCAGATAGGCCGCGCCCTCCGCGATATTCACCCCTAACACTTGATGCGTGTACTGCCATTGTCTGAACACTGGATGATCAAATGACGGGGTGATCGGCGCAAGCAGATCGAGACTATAGCGCACATAGCCAGTATCATCCGCATAAGTATCGGTGAAGGCCTCGCGTAACATCGGCGCTAAAAAGATCAACAAGAGGATGCCGCCGATCGCACCCACGGTGATCACCCGAAGCACGCCGCGCCCATTTTGTCGATACAAACATAAACACAAGATCGCCCCGGTCAATGGCATCAGTACATACAGCGTTTGCAGGGTGTGGCCGCTAGGGGTCAACAGGAAAAACACCACGGACAAGATCATCCAACGGCGTGCATCATCGGTCGCATCGATCAAGCGTAACAGCGCGTAGACGTAGAGCGGTGCGGCCCAAGCCACCAACAGACCGGCGTGACCATGGAACAGATGACCTTGCATCGTTGGGAACGCCATGTAGATCAATCCGCCTAAGAAAGCGGCCCATGACCAACCATTAAACCAGCGCGAGAGGACAAAACACATCGCCCAACCGTTGAGCGCTATGGTCAACAACACCGTGAGGTTATAGGCGGAGGCCACAGGCATCACAAACGCGAATAACCACGCCGGAAAAAATTGTAACGGGTTGGCCCACATCGAAATGCCCTGTAACCCTTCGGGATAAGCGAGTAGGGTCGGATAAAACAGCGGTTCCCCCGTCTGCAAGGCGTATTTAAACCACCAAATATGATGCGCCATTTCATACGGATCGCCTGTGGAGTGGCCGATCAATTGTGAGGAGAAATTGAGGATCAACGGGAAGGTTATCCCGATCGCCACCATAAAATAGCCTAAATAAGTGAGTAATGAAACTTTGGAAACAACTTTCAATCGATTTTCTCCCTATTCATCCCCAATTGACCGATTGTAATTGACCATTTCTTGTCATGATAGGCTTTTTTTGCCATTAGCTATCATCTCATTTATGTTTATAATAGTGATAAACAAGGATGGTTAAACAATGGATGCCAGTAAAAATTTACGCACGTTCTACCTATTGGTGTTTTCTCAAGTTTTCTCGTTGATTGGCAGTCGTATTAGTACGATTGCGCTCAGTTTTTGGTTATTTGAAAAGACGGGTGAAGCGACTCCGCTCATTTTGGTACATTTTTTTGCCATTATCCCACAATTGATTACTTCAAACATCTCCGGTTTGTTGGCGGATCGTTGGGATCGGCGTTCGGTGATGGTGGTGGCGGATGTGGGGCAGGTGATCGGATCACTGTTCCTATTGCTGAGTTTTATCTATCACGCCCCCACGGATAGTTTTCCCCTGTGGCAATTGTATCTGGTCGCGTTTATTCAGGCGATTTTTAGCGTGTTTCAAACCCCCGCGCTGAATGCGTCGGTGACGATGCTTGTCCCAGATGATCATCGGGTGCGCGCCAATTCGATCTTGCAGATGCAAGGGCCGTTATCTGGCTTGATCGCGCCGGCCTTTGCGGGTATGACTTACGCCTTTATCGGGGTGATCGGCGCGATGATCATCGATCTGCTCACCTTTATCGTAGCGATGGTGGTGATCTTGATCGTGCGAATCCCGAATCCGCCCGAAACCGCGGCCGGTCGAGCGTTACGGGGATCGCTCACCAAAGAGATCTTCGGCGGCTTCAGCTACCTCTACGCGATGCGTCCGCTGTTTTGGTTGGTGATCACCTTTACGGTGGTGAATTTGCTATTTAGCGCAGCGGGGGTGATCACCTTGCCCTATCTCTTAGCACGGACGGGTGGCGATCATGCGGCGTATGGTGTGGTGAGCAGTTTGTCGAATTTGGGCGCGGTCTTAGGTGGGATCGCGATCGGCATTTGGGGCGGCACACGACCCCGCATCCACACGATCTTACCCGCCGTAATCATTGGTGCGATCATGATGACCTTGGCTGGCATGACACAATCGGTCGTGTTGCTGGGGGCATTGTACTTCTTGATGATGTTCCCGTTTCCTGCGTCGAATGCGATGATGATGGCCTTGATCCAGACCAAAGTCGCCCCGGATCTGCAAGGGCGCGTGTTCGGAGTCTTGATCCAGTTGTCGATGTTGTTTGTGCCGATCTCGTATCTCTTGGTGGGGCCGTTGGTGGATCAAGTGTTAGAACCGGCCGTGATGCAATCGGGGTGGGCGGGATTCGCGCCGATTGTCGGAAGCGGAGCGGGATCGGGTATGGGTTTGTTGTTGGTGATCTGTGGGAGCAGCGCCGCCTTGTTATCCTTGGTGGTTTATCTCTTGCCGATGATGCAAAACATGGAGAAAAACTTACCCGATTACGCTGTGACTCCCGCGCCCAAGTCTGAACAACCCTTAGCGGGTGAGTTATCGCCTGAACTCTCCCCTAGCGTGAACTAGCGCCGTTGAGCGTGTGCGATGAGATTCACTTTATGTTAGCGGGTAGTTTTGAAAACCAAAGTAAGGAAGGTCGTAGGCCAAAAACAGCCCTACGACCCCCTCCTAATAGATGTTGATTTAAACCACCAAAACGCAGGCGTAACCTCAGAAAAGTACCTCACCAATGGAGACGGAGCAGCTCATCTTAACGCGGGCCAGTTCCCTCCTCCATACATAGGTGAGGATAGACGCGGGGATTAGGTAAGCGCATGAGTGATCTAGCTTTTCGCTTGCCAATTGATCGGGAATCGATCATAATGACTCGGACAGACCACGCCCGATTTAGGTGATTCATGCTGCCCAAGACCAAACGTTTATTCATCAGCTATCGCTCTAAGGACTCCGCCCAAGTCGATCGGATCGCGCACCATTTGCGCTTGCTCACCTATGACGACGGCACAGCGCGTTACATCCCATGGCAAGACAAACGTGATCTCACGTCCGGCGTGACAAATTGGTGGGACGCGATCTTGGATGCGATTGAAGCGAGTGATCTGTTTGTGTTTCATCTCACTTTGGAAAGCGTAAAAAGTGAGCTATGCCGGGCGGAATTGGATTACGCTTATCAGCTCAACTTGCCGATCGTCGTGGTGGTGTTAGAAGGCGCGTATACGTCGATCTCCGAATCAGGGAATTATCAAGTGAAGGATGAGATCCAAGCGCTGCTTCCAAAGTGGATACATCAAACACAATGGTTGTTTTACCACGGGCCGGCGGAGTTTTTCATCCGCTTTCAGATGGCCGTCGAATACCATGAGCAAAAATGGCTAGGTAGGACTCCTGCTAAACGGCCGTTGCATCCTGGGAGCGGTCATACTTATAACAATCCTTATGATCTGTACGATGAAGCGTGTGAGTGTGCGTATAAATTAGATTTTAAAGAGGCGGAAGATTTATTTCGTCAATTGGTGCGACGTAACCTCGCTGATTTTGCTGATATTGCCAAACAATGGCTTGAACTCTTGCAACGCTACGATGAATTGATCCTTATCGACTCCAAACCCCGCACACGGTTTAAGTTTAAGGAAAAATGGGACGTATATAGGACTCTATTCCCCAAAAATTTTTTAGACGATGGTGAGATCTTCGATCCAAAAGGCTTTGCCACACGCAATCATGTATCAGAACCTCCGCCCCCACCGCCGATCGTAAAACCCGTTGATGTGATCACGACTCCGCCGCCCTCACCGATCACGACCCCGGCTAAGGTCACTGCACCCGCGCCGAATGAACCTAAAGCTAAGGAAGTCCCGCCAGTCATAAAACCTGTTAATAACGCCACGACTCCGCCACCCTCACCGATCGCTACACCCGCGCCTAGTGATTCTAAGGCTAGGGAAGTCCCGCCGATCGTAAAACCCCGTAGCCAAGATCTAATGCCCGCGCCGTTTGCATGGATCGAAATTCCGGGCGGGCAAGGAACGATGCAGACAAATCAAGCCAAAGTAACACTCACAATTCCCACCGAACGCTATTGGATCGCCAAGTATCCAGTGACTAACGCGCAATATGCCGTGTTTATCAACGACGGCGGGTATCAAGAGAAAAAGTGGTGGACGGAACGCGGGTGGCAAGCACAGAAAAAGGAAAACAGGACTGAGCCGCGTTTTTGGCACAAACCCCCTTGGAACCAAGGGGATCATCCGGTGGTCGGAATCTCATGGTTTGAGGCGGTCGCGTTTTGTCTGTGGTTAAGCGATCAGACGGCCGAAACGATCATGTTACCGACAGAGGCGCAATGGCAATATGCTGCACAGGGAAACTATCGGCGTGTTTATCCTTGGGGGAATGAATGGGATTGTCAGCGGTGTAATAACTCGGTCATTCCATGTAATAGCCGGCAGACCACCGCAGTTACGCACTATGAAGGCAAGGGAGATAGCCCGTTTGGGGTGGTGGATATGGCCGGTAACGTTCAGGAGTGGTGTTTGACAGATTATAAAACGAATAAAAATGATATTACATTAGACGCGGATTATCGCGTGCTTCGCGGCGGGGCGTGGTACTTCAGCTATACCGACTACTTCCGCTGTGGTTACCGCGATGGGTACGACCCACATTACTGGTACAACGACAGGGGCTTCCGTCTTTCTCGCTCTGGTTCTTTGTTCTGAATTCTGAAGTTCTGTTTTCTGTTTTCTGATGTTCTTAGCCCCTCGCCGAAGGCGATCAATTGCCAGCGCTAAGCGGCGAGTCGTGGTATGCTTAAGGCAATTTTGAACCGACATGCAAAGGTCAAGTATCATGACTCCTAACCGTCTAATCGCCCTATTGATCGCGGTGATCGCTACCGGGTTGGTGATCGCGGCGACCGCCTTCGCCCAAGACACGCCACCCGCGGGTGTGCCACCGACTCCCACCTTACCGCCCACTGCCACCGGACTGCCAGTGGAACAAGTCTATAATTTGCCGATCGCGCAAGATGTCGAATACATCGTGCGTCCGCGTGATAACATGGATCTGATCGCGGCGCTGTTTGATGTACAATTGGAATGCCTAGCGAGTACCAATAATTTAATCTTATCGGACATTATCCGACCCGGGGACATCTTGCTGATCAGTGTGGATTGTCCGGCCTATTTTGGGGTGTCTCCAGTGGAGTTTCCCCGTTTAAATGCGGCCGGCCGCGCTACCCCTAGCGCGGAGGATGGGCAATACGTAGTACGTCCCAACGATACGATCGATACGATCGGGCAAAGGTTGGATGTCTCGGTGGAAGCGATCTTACAAGCCAATGACATCAGTGATCCGCGTTCGATCGTACCGGGGCAAGTGTTGATCATCCCAGAAGATGCGCCCGCTTATGGCGTGTTCCCACCGAATCGGGAATTAAGCGGCGGTGGTACGACGAGCGGTGAAAGCACCGGATTTTTCCGTCAACCCCCCGCGACCGGGGCCGCACCTAGCACGAATGAATATGTGGTACAACCCAACGATACCCTAGACACGATCGGGCAAGCGTTGAATGTGTCGGTGGATGCGTTGCGGATTGCCAATGGCATTGATGATCCCAACAGCCTGTTACCGGGGCAAGTATTGGTGATCCCCGATGATGCCCCCGCGTATGGTGTGTTCCCTGCGATCCGCGCTACCGGAGAAGCACCGACAGGCGCACTCACCGTGGGTGAAAATGAGTATGTGGTACAACCGAATGACACGTTAGACACGATCGGGCAAACGCTGAATGTGTCGGTGGAGGCGCTCCGCCTTGAAAATAATATCACCGATCCCAACTTGATCATCCCCGGTTTGGTGTTGATGATCCCGGAAGACGCACCACCGTATGGGGTATTTCCGGCGATTCCGGACGCTGAAACCGAAGCGATCCGCGCCCGCATTGCCGAATCGGGGGGGCAAGAGTATGTGGTACAACCAAACGACACGCTAGACACGATCGGCCAAGAGTTCAATGTGTCGGTCGTGGCGTTGCGCGTGGCGAATGAGATCGACTCGGCGTTGGATTTGCTTCCCGGTCAAGTTTTGATCATCCCAGCCAACGCCCCGGTGTATGGCGTGTATGCGTCGATTAATGAGCCGGCCGGGTCACAGATTCCGACGGGGGAACAGTACATCTTGCAACCGGGGGATACGTTAGATCAGATCGCGGCGGAGAAAAACATCGATACGCTGTGTTTGATCGAACAGAACGGGATCGATGATCCGCGTTATATCCGTGCGGGTCAGATCATCGGGATTCCGGCTGGGTGTCCACCGTATACCGGATTAAGCGCGACTCCGTTCCGTACCGCGGTGCCGTTGCCACCCGGCGGCGTGCCGACCACCGCACCACAAGCTACCCCCACCGCCACTCCATAAGTAAGATGAAGCGCGAGTCCCTTGATCGTATCAAGGGACTCGCAAGATCGATCGGCGTATGGCGAATAATAATCCTCCAATCATCATCAGATATATACAGATGCCTAAGGCCGTGCCAACGATGTTCCGTAGCAAAGGGCGCAACATCGGATTGTAGATGAACGTGCTTCCTTGATAGTACATATTCAAACTCAGATCCCGTTGTAGATCAAATCTACGAAAATCTGGTCGCATCAGATCGGCGGCATTCATCAGGCCTTGATCGATCGTGTGGAACAATGCCATGTGTATGGTATGGGTGAAACGCCAAAACCAAAGCGAATTCTTATGACAAGGTTCTGGATCATCAAAGGTTTTACAAAACGTGAAAACTTGCGGTGGTCTCTCGTCACTGGGCATGAAATAGTGAACAGAAAAATACAATGGGTTAAACAGACTAGCGCTCCAAGCGATCACCGCAAAACTGATCAGGATCAACACGATGCGAATCAGCATTACCACTACGAGGCGAAAGCGCATCGATGCGCGCACTAACAGCGTAATCAACAAGCTTAACAAGATCAAGGCATAGGCCTCTAAACACAAGCTGATCCAGAGGATCAAGCCTGCTACAAACAATTGTGGCAGGCCCGCTAACTTTGAATGTAACATATACGGATAGACATTAGAATAGGTGTAGATCTGGAGAACAAGATCGCTTTCTAAGAAGCCGAATAACCATAGATAATTGGCAAGCATGTAAGCAAGTCCGAATCGTAAGATACCGAGGATTAGGTAACTGACGAACACACGCCGAAAAACGATATTGGTATAATTTAAGATCAACTGTAACGGCGTAAAGCCGATGAGCAGCAACAGAGCGCGATCGAACATCAGCTCATGCGCTGAACGAAGCGCGAAAGTGACCGTGCGAAAGGTGATCCCGATATAGAGCAACAGAGTCAAGGCGGCTAAAATGGGCAATAAGACTGTGTTTCTAGTCCAAGGTTGTATGAGAAATCCGAACGGGAGCGAGGCGATTAACAGAATCACCAAAGCACAAACCGCCTCCAAACAAAGCTGACGCAAGGGGAGTTTTTGTTGGAAATTAGCCGATATGCCGATCATGAATACACCTTTAATCGGATAGGTTAGGACTTGACACTACCCGATTATTTATGATGTATATCCCTCGATCAACCACTGACTATTAGACGACTTGCCTACGCTTTCCCTACGATCGTATCAAGGGACTCGCAAGATCGATCGGCGTATGGCGAATAATACGCCCCCGATCGCGATCCCGAACAGACTGATGCCTAAGGTTGTCCCCACCATAATCCGCGCTAACGGGCGTAACAATGGCCGATAGAGATAATTGTTTTCATACAGATACACCTCCAAGCGCAGATCCCGACGCAGATCAAAATCGCGGAAGTCCGGTCGCATCAGATCGGCCGCGTTCATTACGCCTTGATCGATCGTGTGGACAAGCGCCATGTTCGCGGTATGGGTGACATACCATAACCAGGGAGAAATCTCAAAGCAAGATACGGGATCGCTTACTTGCTGGCAGATCGCTAACGTCCGGGTTGCGTCGTTAAATTGCGCCCAAGTGGGGATGAATTGCGCCGCGCTCCATTGGATCAAGATGAAGCTGGCGAACATGAGCGCACCGCGGCTCACAATCACCCCGACAAAACGAAATGCCAAGTTGGCACGTATCCACAGGGTGATCCCCAAACTTAGTAAGATCAAGAGATACATCTCTAGGATTAAACTCACTAACAGGATCACGGCCGCGCCGAAAATTTGCGGGAGGGCCGCTAACTGGGAATAGAGGAAGGGCGCGTAAACACTGGGATAGGTGTAGAGCTGAAGCAACGGATCGGTTTCAAAAAAGCCGAAAGTCAACAAATAATCGGCGATCGCATACGCGAGTCCGAGTCGCAAGATCCAAAAGATCAGATAATAGATCATCATGCGTCGAAGCACCGCGTTCGCATAGCAGAGGATCAAACGCATCGGCGTGATCCCGGTGAGGATCAATAGATCCCGATTAAACAATAACAGGCGCGCTAAATGCAGCCCAAACCAGATCGTGCGTGCGGTCAGCACCAAATGGATCACCAACGCCGATAAGGCCAAAAACGGGAGCAGAACCTCACCCGGAGAAGCCGGTTGCACCCGAAACCCAAAGGGTAACGCCGCAATTAAGGCAATCCCGGCCCCAATGATCACCTCTAGGCTTGTTTGCCGCGGCGGGAGTCGCTGTTGAAAATAAGTGGCGATCGCGTCCATGGTTAATCGTGCCGGCCGGATTCCGCTAAAAAGTGTTCGGCTTCGCTGGGGCCTTCGCTGTCTTTGGCATAGCGGACTAACGGTGACGCATCTGGAGTCGCGCTCCACCCCTGGATCACTGGATCGACGATGCTCCATGCCGCTTCGATCTCATCGCTCCGATTAAACAAGGCCGCGTCCCCATTGAGCGCATCCAAAAGCAAACGCTCATACGCTTCCGGGATATTTTGGGCTTTAAAGCTGGTGCGATAATGAAATTCCATATCGACGGGTTGCATCGTGGGTTGATCCGGCGTTTTGGCCTCAAATTGCAGATGAATACCTTCATCCGGTTGAATGCACAAGGTCAACACATTCGGCGCGATCTGTTCGATCCCTTGCCCGAACATCGAATGCGGCGGGCGCTTGAATTGGATCGCGATCTCCGAGACTTTGTGTTTCAAGGCCTTGCCGGATCGCAGGTAAAACGGGACACCTTGCCAACGCCAATTATCGATATACAGCTTGATCGCCGCATAGGTCGGCGTGATCGAGTCGGATGCGACTCCTTCGGCATTGCGATAACCGTCATATTGAGCGCGGATGGTGTGTTTGAGATCGATCGGACGCACTGCGCGTAATACTTTCACCTTTTCGTTGCGAAGCGGGGTGGCCTCAAAGGAGGTGGGCGGTTCCATGGCAACTAAGGTCAACAACTGTAACAGGTGATTTTGGAACATATCGCGCATCACGCCCGATCCGTCGTAATAACCGGCGCGTCGTCCGACATCCACGGTCTCCATGACCGTGATCTGCACGTTGTCGATGTAATTACGATTCCACACCGGCTCAAAGATCAAGTTGGCGAACCGCAAAAATAACAGGTTTTGCGCGGTCTCTTTACCCAAGTAGTGATCGATTCGATAGATCTGATATTCCTCAAAGGCCTCATGCACAAAACGATTTAACGCTTGCGCGGATGCTAAATCCGTCCCGAACGGCTTTTCGATCACCACCCGTCGCCATCCGCCGTCCTCTTGTTGCAGTCCATGTTCCCGCAATGCGCCGATGATCGGCTCATATAAGGTCGGCCCCACCGAAAGATAATACAACCGCTGACAAGGGCCGCCTTCGATCGCTTGGAGTTGATCTTTGACTTGGCGCATCCCGTCCACTTGACTTGCATCAGCGGTGATGTAATAGAGGTGTCCGGCGAATGCTTGCCAACGCGCTTCATTATAATAGGCGGGTTCAAAGCGCTGACAATCCGCGCCCATATCTTCACGGAACTGCTCGTGGCTAAAGGCGGTACGCGATACCCCTACGATGCAAAAATCCCCTTTGAGTCGCTCCTTGGCAAAGAGGTTATACAGCGCGGGGATCAATTTCCGTTTGGCCAAGTCACCGGACGCACCAAAGATCACGATCGAGGTTATCATGCGCTTACTCCCCTTCTTCCGGCTTGCTTTGGGTAAAGACGGCATGACCGCCGAACATATTCCGCATCACGGCCAATAACTTGTCGGTATACCCGTCCTCACGGGAGCGGATGCGCCGCTCTAACGAGGTGGTGATCACGGGCGCGGACACATTCAGATCGATCGCCTCAAACACTGTCCACCGGCCTTCCCCAGAGTCGGGGACAAAGGCCGCGATCTGCTCAAGCTGTTGATCGCCCGTCAATGCCATGTGCGTGAGATCCAATAACCAAGAGCGGATCACGCTGCCGTCTTGCCAGATGCGCGTGATCTCTGCGAGATCAAAGCCATATTCGCCTTTGGCGCGTAAAATGGAGAGGCCTTCCGCAAACGCCTGCATCATGCCGTATTCGATCCCGTTGTGGATCATCTTCACAAAATGGCCGGCCCCATGTGTGCCAACATACCCCCATCCCCGATCTGGGACAGGTGCGAACGTCTCGAATAACGGGCGTAAGCTTTCGACCACCGCGGGATCCCCGCCGATCATCATGCTGTAACCGGATTCGAGGCCCCAGATCCCGCCACTAGTGCCAACATCGACAAAATGGATCTGTTTTGTGGCCAATTCTACCCCGCGCCGTTGGGAGTCTTTGTAATAAGAATTTCCACCATCGATCACAATATCACCCGGCGCTAAGATCTGGCTCAACTGTTGGATGGTGTTCTCGGTGGGCGCGCCAGCTGGCACCATCACCCAGACCGCCCGCGGGGTGTCTAATTTGCTGATCAGATCATCTAGGTTCACCGCGCCGATCGCACCGTCTGCGACTGCCGCTTGTACTGCCAACGGGTTGAGATCCATCACCACCATCTGATGCCCACCTAATAACAGGCGCTTGGTCATATTTGCGCCCATCTTGCCGAGTCCTACCATTCCCAGTTGCATAACATACGATCCTTGCACTTGTTTTCTGTAATGAGATCCCATTATCCCTGTGAGGGCGAAAAATTGCCAAAGATAGCGATCACGGGTAGCCCGTTAAAGGCTACCCATTCTAACGGTTATAGGGACAGCGACTTGGAACGGATCACCGCTTGCATGTGCGCGATAAAGGCGCTTAATGGCAACGGATCAAGCGTCTCACCGGAACGTAAGCGCACCGAAACCGTTTGATCAGCGGCCTCTTGCGCCCCAACAATCAACATATAGGGGATCTTCTGAAGTTGCGCGGCGCGGATCTTGGCATTCAAACGATCTTGTGAGCGATCCAGTTCGGCCCGGATCTGATGTTGGCGTAACTGGGTCAGCACTCTTTCCGCATAGGGTTGATGCGGTTCAGACACGGCTAATACCCGCACTTGTAGGGGTGAAATCCACACTGGTAAAGCCCCCGCCGTGTGTTCTAACAAGATCCCGATAAATCGCTCTAACGATCCGTAGATCACGCGGTGGATCACGGCGGGATGTTGACGTTGCCCGTCCCGATCGGTATAGAGGCAATTGAAGCGGCGTGGCAAATGAAAATCAAGTTGGATCGTCCCCATTTGCCAAGAGCGCCCGATCGCGTCTTGCATCAAAATATCCACTTTGGGCGCATAAAACGCGCCGTCTCCGTCCAAGACGGTATAGTGACCCGGCCCAACCCGTTGATCTAAGATGCGCCGCAATAACGCTTCGGCCTTCTCCCAAAGTTCCGGCTCTCCGATAAAGTGGGCCGGGCGCGTCCCTAACCGAAAACGATATTGCAACCCGAACACCTGATAAAAACGATCGACGATCTCAAAGATCCGTTCATATTCATCCTCGATCTGATCTTCAGTCACAAAGATATGTGCGTCGTCTTGGATGAACTTTTGCACCCGTAACAACCCGTGCAAGGTCCCGGAGCGCTCATGCCGATGCAACACGTCACAATCCGATAAGCGCAATGGCAGATCGCGATAGCTATGTAGCTTCAGGTTATAGACAAGCATCGCGTTCGGGCAGTTCATCGGTTTGATCCCATAAACGGTTTGATCCCCTAGCGCGAATTGAAACATATCCTCGCGATAATGCTCCCAGTGACCGGAGGTCTCCCACAGTTGTTTCTGATTGATCAAGGGCGACATGATCTCCTGATAATCACGCTGTTCGTGTTCTTCACGCCAAAAGGCCAATAACTCATTCAGCAATTTGGTGCCTTTTGGCAACCAATAGGGCATCCCCGGCGCGCTGGGATCAAGGTGAAATAAGTCCAGATCGCGGCCGATCTTCCGGTGATCGCGTTTTTCGGCCTCGGCGCGTTGCCAGAGGTAGTAAGCGAGATCATCGGCAGATTTAAAGGCTGTGCCGTAGATCCGCTGTAACATCGGGCGTTGTTCATCGCCTTGCCAATAAGCACCAGAGACACTTAACAACCGGAGCGCATCAGCGGGGATCTCGGAGGTGCGGTGGACATGCGGGCCACGACACAAATCTAAAAAGGTGTCTTGTTGATAAGTGCTGATCACACTGGCATCGCCTAACCCGTCGATCAATTCCAACTTAAACGGTTGATCGTGAAACAAGGCGCGGGCTTGATCGGCGCTCACTTCTTGGCGGATAAAGGCATGATCCGCGGTGATGATCGCCCGCATTCGCGCCTCTAACCAAGCGAGATCTTCCTCACGCACCGGACGCGGGAGACCAAAATCATAATAAAAGCCGTCCGCAATCGGTGGGCCGATCGCGATGTGAACAACGCCTTCTGGTGTAAACCGTTCGATGACCGCTTGCGCGAGGACATGCGCTGCGGAATGGCGAATCCGATAGAGATCGGGGTCATAGCCTTCGGGAATGAAGGACTCGACCGAAAGAGGGTGTGACATTTGCTTGGAACTCCTACCTAAAACCAGCGGACAAGTTAGGGAGGAGGCAAATAAAAACGCCTCGTCCCAAAATCTAGGACGAAAGGCGCTCAAACATTCCTTCCGTGGTTCCACCTAGATTGACGCGATCCGATCCACAGCACTGATCGACTCGCGCCCGCTCTGATCGCCAATAACGGAGCGACCCGGATCACCTTACTTCAGCTTTGGGGTGATCGGCTCGGAGAGGGTGAACGAAACGCGCTTCACGGGGGCGGTTTTCAGCCAATGACCGCGCCTTCTCTGTCGTTGCTACGTTTCGGACGTGTTCTCGTCTACGCCTTGATCATTAGTGTAAACGGATTGTCTCATTTGTCAATCAAGGTACAGAGAGTCGCTTCAACCCTTGGCAGCAGTGGCGGCTAAACGAAAATTTTTTTCGGCGACAGCGGCAACGTGGTTAGGCGGATCGTAAGGTTGAAAAGGTATGCGCCCAAAAAGCAAATCACTCATCAGATTGAACTGGATATTCATCAGATAGGCCTTTCGTATCAGATCGGTCGTATTGGATACAGCATAGTACAGATGAGCGGAAAAATCGTAACATTTGTCTGTATTTTTCGATTTTTTATGAATTATAGAAATAGGTATAGGAAAATTTGCGTGAACCACAGAGGACACAGAAGTAACATCCGGAAAGTTTCTTGCGTACAACCCCACCCCAGCCCTCATCCATACATGGGGAGGGAGCTGGCGTGCGTAAGATGGGTTGATCCGTCTCTAGGGGTGGGTATTTTTCTGAGGTTACTTCTGTGGTTTATCTTGGAAATAGTTTAAGAAACGGATATCCTCAAACGGATCTTTGGAATCAACACCACCTCTCGTTCCAATGGTGGGGTGTCTTTTAGTTATTTATCGGATAAACCACTCAATGCCTTCGGGCGTGTGTTATCTAAGTGTACATAGTATTCGTGTACTTTTTATGATCATTGAACTTACAGAGGAGACGGGCCTAACCATGAGATTAGGCCCAATAGATTCTTATACCGCGGGTGCGATCACAATCTCGCGTTTTCCCACAATCGTCTGTAACAGCGGTTTATAATGCGGATTGCGCCATTCAATCAACATGGCCGCGCCGCCTGCATCTGGCAACGGCACATAATTTTCGATCACAGCACGCGGTTTAAAGCCACGGCGCATCTGCATCGTGACGGTGGGGTCTTCTAATTCACCGCGCATCACCCGTTCACCGTATTCGCGCACGGTCATTTGATCGCGATAGCGATGATACCCCATCAGCATCCCGCCTGCGTACATACCACGCAAATTTAGCCGTTTGACCAATTCAAAACGTGCGTTATACATTAACGTGCCGATCCCATGACGGCGATAATGAGGATGCACGGCAAAATCGATCCCGTAGAGCCAATCCCCATCCGCATGATGACTGGGGACGCTCAAATCGCGCCCAATCATATCCCACCAACTTAAAGGGACATCTGAAGGGCTATAGTGAGTCCGCATGGTGACTGCATATGCAACCGGAATCCCGTCATACAGGGCAACCAATTGTCCCTCTGGGAAACGTTCACTTACGCGGAGCAACGTCCCCGCTTTATAATTCCATTCATGGTCGTCCGGGGAGCTAATCGTCTCGATCGCCGTGACGTGTTCCGATCGAATGGTTGTAATTGTAATGGTTGATTCAGGGTTAACATTAAACATGGTCTGACATCCTAGCTTAGCAAACACAAATGACGCTTGAAGCCTAGGTTTCAAGCGGGTGGAATCGAAAGAGATCTTCCAGCGTAAGGGTGTTTGCTACGTCAGACGAAATGTGCAGGAATAATGGTGAGGAAGGTATGTTTTGCGATTAAGGCAACGTCAAGCTCGATCGCATCGTCGGCGATACAACCAAAATAGCAGGGATTTTTTAGACCAAAGAAGCGTGATCTCGCGCTTTTTAAGGTAAACATACAGGTAACTGAACGTTTCTCCAAACGTTCTCTCCATCTCGTGAATAGATATTCCCAGTATACGCCTCTTTCAGATGCTTGGCAAGTCCTCTTGGTAAGCACGAATGGTGAATCTCACGGATATACAAAATCAATCAAATGGGATGGATAGTTCGGATAACGCCGACGAAGGAATGGTGAATCGCAAGGCGATGTCTATTGAACAATGGGTTCAAATCTATTGTCCATCTCCTCAAAGCTCACCACCCCTAGGTAAGCCTAACCCCACCGCTTATCACTTGCCTAATTGGCAAAGTGCGATCTGTCATTGGTACAAGTTTCCTTTTGTGCTGTCTATGTCAAACCGTTTACAGATGATCCTTAAAATAGCCCACGATGCGCTCTTGCAGATACGTCCGGTCATCTGGCCGGCGTGGCAAATGACGCTCATCCGGGAACAACAAAACATCATAATGCTTGCGCGCCCGGTTCAAAGCGTTCATCAAACGCGCTGTGTGCCGAAAATGCACATTTTCATCTAACAACCCGTGGATCAATAACAACTTCCCGCGCAACCTGTCCACATAAGTCAATACACTGCTTTGAGCATAGCCGTCCGGGTTACTTTGTGGTGTCCCCATGTAGCGCTCCGTGTAACAGGTATCGTAGCCATCCCAATGGGTGACAGGAGCGCCGGCCACCGCCACCTTAAACAGCTCTGGCGCTTTGAGCAGGCACAAGGTAGCCATATACCCCCCGTAGCTCCAGCCTGTGATCCCGATCCGTGTTGGATCGGTGAGGCCTTGTGCGATCAACCAACGCACCCCCATCACTTGATCCTCCACTTCGACTGATCCCATCTGAAATTTGAGTGCGCCTTCAAATGCGATTCCGCGTCGTGCTGATCCACGATTGTCCAATCGGAACACCAGGTAGCCCGCTTGTCGCAAATATTGCAATTGAAGCGCACAGGTTAACGCCCAACTGTTCGCGACCATTTGCGGCCCCGGCCCACCGTAGACGTGTACAATCGTCGGAAAATACGACGCACCGTCGTCTGAACTCGGACGATACACCGCACCATAGAACCGGAGTCCGTCCGCCCCATCAATTTCGACAATCTCCGGTGGAGTCAGTTGAAATTGGGCTAAACGGGGATCATTCGGCGTGTGAAGGGTGTGAATTACCCGCGCATCGCTCAACGATCGCACAGTCACCATCGGCGGTTGGCTCAAGGAGTGATAAACATCAACAAACATCTGAAAGGTCGGATCGATCTTGACGTGATGCGTCCCGTTTTCCGGTGTGATGCGGCGCACATGCGATCCATCAAATGACACCGCGTAAAGGTGGGTGTCTAATGGGCTTTCACGATTTCCGGTAAAGTAAACGGTTTCGCTTTCGAGATCGACCGCTTCAATCGAGTCCACCATCCAATCACCGGTAGTTAAAGCGCGGATCAAGTGTCCATCAGGAGCATACAGATACAGGTGATTCATGCCAGATCGCTCCGAACCCCACACAAAGCGACCATCCGCTAAGGCCTTAAAATGAGCGCGGCGCAAGTTGACCCAATAAGCGCTTTGTTCTCGGTGAATCAGTGTGCGCTCTCCGGTTTCCGGATCAAAACGCACCAGATCCAATTGTGTCTGTTCCCGATTCAACAATTGTGCGCCGGGAGTGCCGTCTGCCCACCAAAACACCCGCGCCACATATTCATAACCGCTGATGTCTAATGTGATCGGATCACTTCCGTCTAAAGCGGCGATCTTCAAGCTGACTTTGGCATTATCTGCGCCGGCAAAAGGGTAACGGTGATCTTCATGCGTCACTTGGTCTTTACCAGAATGCGGGATCTGATAAATCGGCAAGTGGGACTCATCCACTTCTGCATAGGCGATCCGTGATCCCTCCGGTGACCACCAAAAACCCTCGCTTCGTCCCATTTCTTCTTGTGCGATATATTCCGCAAGACCGCGTGTGGTATGTGCCGATCCGTTGGTTATGGCGCGTGGAATCGCATCAGGATCATCGACATCGATCACATAGACTTCCCCTTGATACACATAGGCGATCTTTGACCCATCCGGTGAGAGCGTCGGTGTGATTGCGTCTTGGGCTGCTGTGATCCGTAGGGGCGCATCCGCTCGATCTTGCAAGTAGACCGATCCCAACAACGGGATCAGCAAACGATCACTCTGTTGAGCGCGGCTGTACTGGGTGATCCCTGTGGTCAATTGTCGGGCGCGTTGACGGCGCAATTCTTCTTCGGGTGAGAGGTTGTCCTCTTGTGTCCCACCATTCGGGGGTATGGCCGCGATCCGCCGTTCTCCGGTCGTTAAATTAAGCGCATATAATTGTTGATTCGGTTGATCTGGTGTGGCCGCAAGGTATAACAGCGTCGTTTGATCCACCGTAAAGGTAAAGGTATGCGGGAACGCCATGCCGGGGGGTGGGAATACCGCTAAGGCCTCTAATGGCAACTGATGAGCCATGATCAAATCTTTCTTTGTCATACATAAGTACATGATCAAAAGCGTAACATAAGCGGGCAATTGCTTCAAACTATATGGTGATCCTGCCACCGCCGCCTGATCGAACACGCGATCAAACGGTGGTTCATGTTCTCTTGAAACGTTTGCCCTGTGATCCCGAAACGCAAAGTTTAGTTTGAAAACAGCTTTAAGGTTTGCGGCCCTTGTGTGATATCTAGATTCATGACCTCGGCGCGCTTGAAGGTGGTGACAGACGGCGGCATATCGACCGTTTTCCCACCGAATAGATCGCCGATCGTTAAGATCTGTAGACGGGCATAATCGCGTTGCCAAGTTTCGGAGCGGTAAAATCCGGCCGCGGAAGCGGTCGTGATCATGTCTTTGGTCGGATTCTCTAGCGTGATGAACACCCCGATCGCCGCCTTTTCGCGATCTAACACCCCGATCAGATCACGAATATCCCCCGATTTCACCTTGCCCGACTTGACCTGCACAATCACCCGGCGCGATTTTGCACCATTTTCGATAAAGGTGATCACACCATCGATCCCTTGATCGCTGCCTTTTTTGCCCTTGCGTGGGGTCTCACTCGATCCGCCCAGTGGTTTCGCACGGATCAAGGACAAAGCCCACCATTGAAATTGATAGCGGTCTTCAAGGGCCAATTGGCGCGCTCCCGATACATCTTGCGGCTCACCGATCACCTGATAATCGCTGTTTTGTCGAAGGTTAAATTGGTCTTGCAAGCGATATTTTTGCAAGGCGATCGAAAGATGCGTGATGTCGATACCGATCCACCTGCGCCCCAATTTTTGCGACGCAGCGATCGTCGTGCCACACCCGCAAAACGGATCGAGGATCACATCACCGGGGTTGCTGCTGGCAGCAATGATCCGCTCCAATAATGCGACGGGTTTCTGTGTGGGATACCCGAGTCGTTCGCTATGATGTGCAGACAAGGGGGTGATGTCTGTCCAAACATCAGTCATCGGTTGACCTTCCAATTCGTGGAGGTAAACCTTTTTCATAATGCGTCCGTCTTTTTTCGTTGGAAAATGCAGTCGATTATCTTGATCAAGTTGGGTCATTTTTTCCAAAGACACACGCCAACCTTTTTTCGGTGATGGGTATCCTTTATAGGAATACACTAAATTAGGACGCGGACTCGGAGAGGTTAAATTTTCCAATTTATACACACCGCGCTCATCGATGTATTTAAAAAAGCGCTTTAGATACTGTTCGGAATGAGTATGATAGAAGCGATTTAACGTATATCGGTTAGTTTTAGTGTAAAAGAAGATAATGTCATGAGCGCGTCCGATACTTTTGGTGGAGTCCCCGTGTCCATAGCTCCGTTTCCAAATGATCTCGTTTTTAAAGTTTTGCGCGCCAAAGATAGCATCCAAAAGGATTTTGAGATAATGACCCGCCGTGGGATCACAATGCAAGTACAAGCTTCCGGTGCTTTTGAGGACACGATGTAATTCGACCAAGCGTGCGCTCATCATCACCAGATACGCTAACATCTGATTTGTGCCGACCAAGATCCGTAACGCGCTGATCGCAGCCGAAACTCGTTCCGGCCCATTTTCCACCAGATCGACATAGGTTCTTTCCGCTTCAATGCCCCAATGCCAAGTATCCTCAAAAGCGGTAATTTGTGCGACGGAATCCGTACCGGACTCCTCTTTAAACAGCACATTGTAGTTCCGGTTGCTGTTGAATGGCGGATCAAGATAGATCAAATCAACGCACTCATTCGGGAAATAATCGCGGTTTCGGAGAATTTCGAGGTTATCACCGTAATAGAGTTGATTTTGGCTCATTGGTATACGCCTTGCTTGGGCTAAAACAGATATTCTATCTTAACACACATCGCTGATGATCACAGGCGTAGATCAAAAAAGCGGATCGTGCGCGTGCATAATCCGCTTGATCCCCTGTTTTAGGGGATGATTTTGTCTCTAAGCGTTAGGCTTTGTCTTCTTTGCGATTGACTGCGCCGCCTTGTTGTACGACATGGGTGAGTTCATGTGCCAAGAGTTTTTGTCCGCCTTGGCTACCGGGGTTATATTCGCCGCTTTTGAAGAAAATATCCGCTCCGGTGGTGAAGGCCTTCGCCTGCACCGATCGATTCAGTTGATCCGCGCCAGAGTCATGATGTACCCGCACCCCGCTAAAATCTGTGCCAAACGCATCACCCATTGACCGTTGCAAATTATCCGGTAAGGGCGCACCACCACCCCGCGCACCGTTGATTTGCGATTCAAGCGTCGCATCGACACTCATACCACCCAGAGGATCATTCATGCGTTGAATACGTTGCATCGACACCTCATCTTCCAAGTCTTGACGTTGAATGCGTTGCATCGACATCTCGTCTTCCACATCAAGACGTTGAATCGGTTGGGCTGTATTTAATTGGCTGACGACTTGTTTCGACACTTGATCGGCCTCTTGTTCATAGCGATCGCCGGCCGGTGTAACCGTCAATTTGGGCTGAATGGTGAGTGAGGATTGTGCCAAACGCATCACATACTGATTGCCGTGCGTTGTTTGCAAGGATCGCATCAGCGCCGGGGTGAGCTTTTGCGAGAGCGCGGGTTGCAAGGGGCGTTGTGTTGGTGTGGCTTCAGGGCTTGACGGGATCGATTTTCCGAAACCGACTTTGTTTGATTTTGTTTTGGGTTGATGTTGACGCGCCATACCAAATCCTTCTTGCGCGGCCAGAACATCATCTACATATACCTGCATCAAGTCTTGGGTCATGGCACCGAACTTGATCCAAGCGATCGTGCCGTCTGGTGCAATCACAAAGGTGGTCGGCAATAGATCGGCGACTCCAAAAGCGCGCAAAACATCGTAATCCGAGTCCAATAAAACCGGCACATGATCCAAGGTGATCTCATTTTCGGTTAAAAATGACGTAATTTGATCGGCGGTTTCAGAGCTGTTGACCGCCAAGACCACCGCGCCTTGATCACCTTGATCACTGGCGAAGCGCTCAAACTCTGGCAATTCTTCTACGCAAGGCGGACACCATGTCCCCCAAAAATTCACAAAAACCACCCGTCCACGATAATCGGACAAGCGCACCGCCTCACCTGTCAGCGACTGTAAAGTAAAATCGGGTGCAGGCCGATTTAACAGGGGTGGGGTGTTGGTTGCACGCGGGATCGCATTCACGGCAACGGGAGACTCGTTGGTGGGTCTGTCTAATAAGATCCCAATCGCAATTCCTAGTCCGACCAAAGTTGTTAACGATAACAAGATCACCAAAGGCGAAAAACGAGAGTTAGGGGTATCCATAGCCTGATGCTCACACCAATAATCAACAATTGAGGGAATTATAGAAACAAAAAGTCCCGAATAAAACCGGGACTTTTTGGCAATTATAGCAGATAATCTGTATTAAAATCCGCAAGTGTCGCTTTGTGCGTAAAACACGCCGCAAACGATATTCGAGAACACATTCCCAATCGCAGGCCCTAGTAACGCCATGACCGCGACCACTACCACCGCCACTAACACGAGGATCAGCGCATATTCAACTAAACCTTGACCCTCGTTGAACTTACGGGCATTTTCCTTCCACGTAAGTAGGGCGTAGCGTAAAAAGTTGATCAATTGAGTGAACAGCATAACGCCCCCATGATACACTTGATAAACGGACAAATGATTTTGATACTGATCTAGCTATTCAAATAGAACTCCTTCACCTGCTGTGAAATAGGTAACGCAAGGGTACTTTGGTGCTACCATGACTATAGCACAATTTTTGCGTGGGATAAAATGAAAGTTGTAAATTTGAGCAAACCTTAACAGCGTCTCATTTCAAACTTAGGATTTGGCATGTCTTATCTATTGGTTACGAACGACGATGGGGTGAATGCCCCTGGAATTTTGGCCCTTACCCAAGCAATGCGCGCCCTTGGCGAAGTGGAAGTTGCTGCACCTGCTGTGAATCAGAGCGCGGGCGGCCATAAAAAAACCTTGTTCCAAGCGATCCCTTTTACCAATACCACACTCGCAGACGGCACACCGGCACTCTCGATCACTGGATCACCCGCTGATTGTATTGCCTTGTGCGCGATGGGTTTAGTCCCCAAATGGCCGCCGCGTTTGGTGGTATCGGGCATTAATCGCGGTGGGAACATGGGCCAAGACATCACCTACAGCGGCACAGTCACGGCGGCCTTAGAGGCCACAATCAACGGAGTCCCGGCAGTGGCCGTTTCTTTGGCCCGACGCGATGCTGAACGTGTCGAAGATTATGTGGAAGCGGCCCGAGTCGCCCAAATTGTGGTACAAAAAGCGTTGCAAATGTCGCTACCCCCATTCACGATCTTGAATCTAAATGTGCCGCCCGGTAAAGTCAAAGGCATCCGCTTGGTGCGACAAGGGGTGCGAATCTATCACGATCAATTGGAGTTTAATGAAGACCGCACCTTAGGTCGGATCGTCGGGCCAGAACCGAGTGGACGCTTTGAGGAACTCGGCACCGATCTATGGGCAGTGCATCAAGGTTATGCCAGTCTGACTCCGATTCACCTTGATATGACCGCGCACCGCTTCTTAGCGGAGTTGGCAGCATGGGACATCACGCTTTAATCGGTTTATATATTTTGTTTAGGGCGAACCGATGTGTTCGCCCTTATTTTCACCCGAATCCCCCGCTTTTTGGTGGGGCAAGAATGCACCACCTGATCTATACTCAACTTAAACCACCAGAGAAGGGATACGGTGTTTACTATGCTGCGTTTACGTCCGTTTTTGATCATTCTTTGGGTGATTGTGCTTACGGCCTGTAGTGGGGCCGGCGATCAACCTGCCGCTGACATCCCCCCGAATGCGATCCAAATTAGCGTGATTTACTCTCCAGAATCTGAACAATATATGCCGGAAATCATGAACCGCTTTAATGAGGCGTATCGTCAAGGCAAGAATCCGATGACCGGCCAACCCCTCGCCCAAGGTGAACGTCCCGCTTATATCACAGGTAGCCCACCACAAGGCGGATTATCCTCTGGAGGGGCGACCCAAGGCGTGGTGAACGCTGCGATCGGCGCAAATGTCGAAAATGTGTTGCGCCCAACCTTATTCGCGCCGTCTGTCAGTAACTGGCTGGTGTTGGCAAACCAACAACGACCCAACCTGTTTGATCTGAGTCAGGCACAAGCAACCGCTAACTCTCCGGTGGTGATCGCGATCTGGGAGAGCCGACTCAACGCGATCATGCAAAAGACCGGAAAATCCCGTGAAGAGATCGGTTGGCAAGACCTGTTAGACGTGTTACGAAGCCCCAACGGTTGGGAAGATTACGGTATTTCCGGACGGAAAACGGTGTATTATGGTCATGCCGATCCGCGTAACAGTTCAACCGCGTTATCCGCGTTAATCTCCGAATTTTATGCTTGCGCCCGCCGCGATAATTACACCGGTCGCCGTCTAGAGTTGGCTTGGGTGCGTGACCCTGAAGTCCAACAATGTGTGCGCGAAATTCAATTGTTGGTCAAACATTACGCACGGCGGACAGAAGACTTTTTAGAATATGTCGCGCTGGGCCCGTCTTATATCGATTTCCTCGCGATGGAAGAAGTCGATGTGATCTGTTTGAACACCGGCGGACGACAAGGCGATGAGGTCTGCAATAAACCGTCGGAACGCTTGGTCGCTTTGTATCCGGCCGAAGGCACGATCATGCACGAACATCCGATCGCGGTGGTCAATGCGGATTGGGTGACGGCGGAACAACGGCAAGCGGCCGAAGTGTTCATCGATTTTATGCTAGAGCCGGCCCAACAAGAGCTGATCATGCAATACGGTTTCCGTCCGGCGAATCCAAATGTGTCGTTGGCCTACCCGTTTGTCGAAGAAAACGGCGTGTTAACCAGTGGGATTAAGACGATTATTGACACGCCTACCGCCGAAACGATCGCCTCGCTACAAGACAGTTGGTCACTGGTGCGAAAACAAGCCGATATTCTCTTGTTGATCGATGTCTCGGGTTCCATGCAATCGGATGGGCGACTCGAACAGGCGAAAACCGCGGCCGAAGCATTTATCGAGAGTCTTGAGCCGACCAATCGCGTCGGATTGTATGTGTTTAGTGACACGATCCGCGAATTAGTCCCGATTGATACCCTAGAGATCAACAAAAGCCAATTGATCCCGAACATTCGTAGCCTCCGTCCGAATGGTGGCACCGAGTTATATAAGGCCTTGCGTGATACGGTGAACGACTTGAACGCGATCGAAGACGCGGATCGGATTCGAGCCGTGGTCGTGTTGAGTGACGGTGAAGATACCGGATCACGAGGAGTCACGCTCCAAGATGCGTTGAACTCGCTTAACGCGAGTCGCAACACCCGTAATCCGGTGATCGTGGTGCCGGTCGCTTATGGTGGAGATGCGGACATCCCCACCTTACAAAGTATCGCCCGTGCCAGCGCTACCCGCGTGGTGTTTGGTGATCCTGAGAATATCCTAGATGTTCTGCGCGTGTTAAGCGCATACTTCTAAAATTGTGGTACAACAGAGGGCGTGAGGGAAACTTCGCGCCCTCGTGACTGGGTGCAGAAAGGACAAGGCAACATGCGTAAATTGCTTAGTTGGTTGATCGGCTTTTCACTCGGCGCGGCCTTAGCCGCCTTGCTGGTGATGATCTTCTTCCCAGAAACAGGCGAGGAAGTGCGTCGTCGGATTCGTCAAGGGTATGAGGAGACCATGGCCGCGGCCCAAGTGGCCAGCTTAAAACGTCGGGCGGAGTTAGAGGCGCGTTTGGCTACGCTGCAAGGCCGCGAAACGATTCACTCTAGCCGCTTGCCCAGCAAATAAATGTTTTACTCTAACCCTAGCCGATAATCGATCGGTAACGTCGTCAACGGCGCGAACCACGCAATCGCGATCACCGGATCAGCCTGCTCTAAGACAAAGCGTTCTGGCTGACCGGATCGCGGTGCGCGGCGATCCACCCGTTCACCATCGATCACTTGAAGCATGGCGGTTAACGGTAATTCGTTTTTAATCCATAACCATCCCTCTGACTCCCATCCACCAGCAGGGAGTGTGACACCATTTAACGCGATCTGATCAAGCGCCATGCCATGATCCGTGGTGCTATCATCGGTGACGACCTCAAAACGCACCTCGATCATTTGGCCGCGATAGGCTGAAAGATCTAAGGTTTCCACAATCCAAGCATCAGTGCGTCCGGTGTAACCGATCGCGTAAGCCGTGCCGTTGGGGTTGGCATCGGTCATTTGGGGCGTGGTCAAAACGCGCCATGAGGCCCCGTGATCCGCGCTGACACTCACATAACCGTAATCCCATCGATCTTCTAAAGCGACCCAAGCCGCATAAGACAAACGCGGGGACTCGATCGTGGTCAAGTCAAGGGTACGGGTGAGGCGGGGGTTGCTATCATCGGCGCGATTGCTATACCAAAAATGTCCCTCAATTTCGATCGGAAGTAAGGGGATCGTGGTCGGAAGATCAAGCGTGAGTGATAGGGGATCGCCCGCGTCGGCCTGCAACTGATAGTAGATCGGGGTATAAGGCGGTTGGCTGCCGTGTAAGTGCGCGGGATAGGTGCGAATCTCTGGACTGAAAGGGAACGGGAGCAAAGGAAAGTCCGCATAATCTCCGCGCCAATTGGCGATCATCCAATCCGCAAACAAGGTTTCTACATCCGTCTCTTGATCAAAGGCGGCCAAGCTGGGTAAGGGACTTTGAGCGACCGTTCTGAGCGCGTCGAGTCCAAATTGGTCATAAAAATAGTGGGTAAACAAGAGACTCGCGCCATAGTTGGCGGTATCGCCCTGCCAGTGGTTGAGCTGGATTGGGGGATGCGTCAAAAATTGTTGGGCTGCGATGAGCGGGTTATCAAAGCCTAAGTGCGCTTCCGTGAACACAGATAAGCCCTCATCCAACCAACTGTCCATCATGGGGGTGTGTGCATGGCGGATCAGGTGCTGAAATTCGTGGGCGGTGATGCTGTGGATCGACGGGGAATTGATCGCGGTGCCAAGTGTGCTAAGGTTATAGAATAGCAGATCGTGTTGATTGCTATGCGGCACGATCTGGCGTGGGTATTGATGATCGCTGCTAAAGTAAGCCCCGATCGTATCGCCTAACCCATAGGCAAATAAGGCATAGATGCGCGGATCGCCGTCAATGCCGGGTGCGAGTTGCGCGTCCCATAAAGCGAGGGTTTCGGGATAGATCTGTTGGTCAAAGACTGCGGCGAGTCCTTGTGCATTTAAAGGATCGATGTCAGCACGGGTGTCCACCCAGATCAAAATGTTCGCCCCGATCGCGAGTAACTCCGCGTCAAACTGAAAGACTCCGCGTCCGTCGGTGTTGACCGCGCTAAATGTTTTGCGATCCCCGACTTGATAGGTCGGCGGGATCGCAGGAGTCGGGGTGAGGTCGATCCCATAGAAACGGCGCGCCAGATCAACCCGATCACGCGGTGGGATCGGCGTGGATTGAATCGCGGTCAGCGTGGGATGTGGATCAGACGGCGCATAGATCAAACTTATCCAAAACAGCACAAGCCACCATTTCATAAAGAGATGTCCGATCTGATCATTAAACGTCCGAAAGTGCAGATTGTATCACGTATTGGGTGGACGGTTTTTGACGGGTGGAGTCCAGACCGTGCCGTCTTCTAACGTGACCGGATGATCGATGATGTGGCGCTCCCAGTAGGGGGTGTCGTGTTCGCTCCCGTCGGGGTCTTCCCAGATGAAGCGGAACTCGTTGGG
>JALOOG010000169.1 GCA_025454525.1 Anaerolineae bacterium
CTCTAAACTGGGTCATTGTTTTCTATTGTCATTGTGAGCGATTTTCACCTAAAACAAAATGAGGCACTTTTTGGGAACATAGGCACACAAAAGATACTCGGTTGATCAGTGATGTGGATCTACAGTACCATTAACGCTTTAACGCTTGGGAGAATCGCCGTCATGTCTGATCGCGCACTTGCCTATAACCCGATCCGCGCCACCATCCGCGCTTGTGAACACATCACGGCCTATCTAGGAGTCGCCTTTGAATTACCCTCTTTTGTCACCATTCGCAGCGAAAAACAACTCTTAACCGCAATCAGCGAAACCTCTGGCCTTGAATTACGGCGGGTGCGCTTGCGCGGAGAATGGTGGAAAGAAGATAACGGCGCGCTTTTGGCTCATCGCGCCGATGGCCATCCGATCGCCTTGATCCCAGATGCGTCCGGAGGCTATACCTTGATCGAAGGGGATCGCCGCGTCACGGTAGACGGACAAAACGCGCTCCAAGTCAAAGAAACCGCTTTTGCTTTTTTTCGCGCTCTACCCGAAGCTGGCATCACCGCCCGCGAGTTATTCGGGATCTTAACGATGATCGTGCGCGGCGATCCGTTGTTAATGATCCTGCTGGCATTGGCAGGAGGGGTAAGCGGCCTCTTGATCCCGTTGACCTTAGCGACCCTGTTTAACCCGATCGATCAAACCCTCTTGATCCTCGTTTTGTGTTTCGTGTTTACCTTGATCGCACAAGGAGTCTATACGCTTGTGCGAACCGTGGTGATCACCCGGATCACCCAACGCATCGATCGCGCTTTACCCTTGGCGATCTGGGAACGTTTAGCCAAGTTACCCGCGCCATTTTTCCGGCGTTATCACACCGAACGCCCGCTCCAATTGGCGATGATCCGCATGACCGCCCGCACCTTTTTATTGATCACGTTTGGTCTGACCGCCGGACTCACCCTGTTGTTTTATCAACCTTGGTTGACGTTGATCGCGATCGGCACGATCGGTGCGATGTTGATTGTCACCTATTTGATCACCCGTCGCTACTTGCTGCGGCCCGAGATCAAACTCACTATTCCGGCCTTTGTCTCCACCCTAGCGCGTTTACTGCCGATGATCGGCACGGGGGTGATGTTGCTAATGGCTTGGAGTCTCAACGCGATCACCGCCACGATGATCCCGTTTATCTGGGGAGTCGCGTTGATCGCGGCCGCGAGTCTGCAATTTAGCGGTACGTTGATCTCTTGGGCGGCCCTCCGTCCGGTGTATGAGCGCATCCAACCGCTGTTACGCTTGCGCGGCGCGATGAGCATGGATCGGGTGACTTTTAGCGATCAGGGGACTCCGATCGTCTCGGAGATCTCGCTTCAAATTCCGGCCGGTGGGTTAGTGGCGTTGGTGGGTGCGTCCGGAAGTGGTAAATCCACGGTGATCCGGTTGTTAATGGGGTTTGAGCGCCCGCAATCCGGCACGATCCGCTATGATGATCAACCGTTAGATCATCTGGATCTACGAGTTGTGCGTCAACAGATCGGACTCGCCTCACAACAAGAGACGATCGAGGCGCGCACAGTTCGTGAATATCTTCATGCCGGAGAGTCGGCGATCTGGGAAGCGTTAGAGATCGTCAAACTCACCGACACGATCCGCCTGTTAGGACTCGATGCGCCACTAGAAGGTAACAAGCTTTCTTTGGATCAACGTCAACGGTTGCAAGTGGCGCGGGTGTTATCCCAAAATCCGGCGATTTTGATCTTAGATGAACCCTTGCCCGCCCTGAGCGATCAAGATCAAACCTTGATCAACGCGGAGATCGCCAAACTCAAGATGACGCGGATCTTAGTCTCGCAACGTTTACATACGGTATTACAAGCGGATCGGATCTTTATGCTGCATGAAGGGCGAATCGTGGAACAAGGCAATTACGGGGAGTTGATCGCGGCGCGTGGTCACTTTGCCAAGTTAGCCACGCGCCAACGACCTTTCCGTTAGTTTAGCTGGCGGTGGTGGTATCCATCGCGTTTTCATCCGAGGACTCAAAGATCATCAACGGACGGATCTCAACCGATCCATGTAACACACTAGGGATCTTGGCGGCCATTTCGATCGCTTCATCTAGATCGCGGCAATCCAACACATAGTAGCCCCCAAGCTGCTCCTTAGTTTCGGCAAATGGCCCATCTGTGGTAAGCGTTTTCCCATCACGCACCCGCACCGTAGTCGCAGTATTGATCGGATGTAACGCATCAGCGCTGACCAGTAATCCGCGTCGTACCACTTCATCGGTAAAGACGTTATAGGCTTGCAATTCGGCCATTTGATCCGCTTCGCTCATGTTGTTATTTTCTTCACCATAGATCAACAAAATGTATTTCATTTTTCCGCTCCTTTAGCGATAGAGTGTTCAGTTCTATCAAAACGACGATCCTGAATCCCTCAGATCGACCGTTAAAGATGAGTGTTAGATGAGAAAGCGGCCCATCGCGCTACCAATGGGCCTAAGTGAGGCTATTCTGCGGGCGGGGGAACGGGTAATTGATCGACGGGGGTATTTTTCCATTTTTCCCCTTCTTCGACCAACATCACCGGAATGCCGTCCCGGATCGGGTATTTGTGACCGCTATCGGCGCTATAGAGCCAATAGTCACGCACCAATTCTAAGCGACCGGGGTCATCCCCTTTGTCTTTGTAATGTACCGCGACCGGGCAACGCAAGATATTTAACAGTTCCGCATCAAGTTTAGGTTTTGAAGTTTCGGACATCTGGTTCACTCCCTAAGGTTCATCGCTATCCCGCTATTGTGACATATTTTTACGCCGAATTGATAGGGGGTTTACGGTAACTGATCACCGCTTTGTCATGGATTTAACCCGCACTGCAAACGGCCTCTCCCTAACGCAATTTTGTGTTATAATACTCCGAAATTAAGATGCTCATCTTCTGATTTCTACTCCAGACGTATTCCCAGATGATGAACTTGGAGTCAAAATCATCTATGAAGATTTCCACTTTAACCGCTCTTTCCATGTTTACCCACTTGCAAACCATTGCCACGCGCCCGCTCTATACCCAACGGATGAGCCGAACCAGTCTGGTTTACCTATGGCACACCTTAGAGCAATTGCTGATCCAACATCAAACCCCAGCGACCCTTTTAGTCGGTTTTCAATCTAAGGTCAATTGGGAACAAGAACGCCATCGTTATCAAACATTGAGCGCCATCACCGAGTCGATCTGGGTGTTTACAGACACGCCGATCTGGCCGATCGAGGCCCCCAATTGCCATTATGTGCCGTTAGCGCCCGATCATCCGCTAAAGGATCTCTGGTTTTTATGGATTCGATCCGCTCAATTTTCGGCGGTGATGTGCGGGATAGCCTGCCAAGATACCGTTTCGGGCCGGCGTGAATTTGACACCTTCTGGAGTTTTGAGCCGGAAATCCTCTCGGCAATATTAGACATCTTGTTAGAAACCACGCCTTCTGCGACCCTGAGTTCCTTAAGCGCCCAACGTGATCGCTTAAATGCGTTGCCGTTCACGCTGGATCCCCGTTTGATGACTGATTTTCTACAAACGGTGGTGCAAGTGGAAGAGACGCTAAATCGACATCTTCAAACGTCCCTATATCAGCAACGCCAGATCCAACAACAGTTAAACGAAAGCGAGATGCGTTTTCAGAAGTTAGCTGAAAATTCACCCGATTTGATCATGGTGTTAGATCTTCCCGCGCAAAAATGGGTTTACCATAATCGGCTTGAGACGTTTATTCCCCCCACGCTCATCGACCGTGCGCTATTAGACTATATCCCTTTGTTGATTCATCCCGAAGATCAGGCGCAAGCGTGGCAATATTGGCATGATCTGGCGCAATTGCAAGAAGGGCAAACCTTGACGATAGAGTGCCGTGCGACCGATAGCGTCAATTGGTATCAATTGCGAAGCACCTTGTTTAAACGGGACTCCAACGGACGGGTAGAACTGGTGATCATCACCGTGACCGAGATCACCCAACGCAAATTGATTGAAGAAGCCTTACGCGCAAGTGAAGCGCGGTTTCAACGAGTGATCCATGCGATCGATCATCACATTTATGCTTTTGAAGTCGATCGCGCAGGTCATCTCAAATACTTTTACCTTTCGCCCAATGTCACCAAGCTGACCGGATACGCGGAGTCTATTTTCATTGAGAACCCGTTCTTTTGGGTGACAGAGACCATTGTGCCGGAAGATCAAGAGAGCGCCAACGCGCAATATCAACGTTTGTTACAGGGCGAAAGCGGCCAAACCGAATATCGTCTTAAGCGTAAAGACGGTCGCATCATCTGGGTAGAAGATAATGCCCGTTGTGAGATCGATCCGATGAGTGGGGCGCGCCTGGTCTATGGTTTGATCCATGACATCACCGCGCAAAAGCTGATTGAATTGCAACTCCGTCAACAGGAAAAGTTGCAAAACGCACTTGAACATGAGCGCGAGTTAAACCAGCTCAAAAACAATTTGATGAACACCCTCTCCCACGAATTACGTACCCCTCTCGCAACCATTCTTTCGGTTTGTGATCTTTTGCAGCAATTTGGACAACAGATGAGTTGGGAGCATCAACAACGCCGACTCCACCTTATTCGCGGACAAGTGGAACACTTACGCGGCATGTTAGACGACATTTCGATCGTGATCCGTAATCAATCGGGGCGCGGGATGTTTCATCCTTTTCCTACGCTAGTCACCCCCTTAATCGCCGAAATTATCGAAGAAGTGCGTTTAGCCTCTGGTACAGCGCATCAATGGATCGTCGTCCACACTAAAAGCGAACATGAGGATCGCATTCCATTGGATCAGCGCTTGTTTAAACATATCTTGACCAATTTATTGATCAACGCGATCAAATATTCACCCGATCACACTGAAATTCGTCTTGAAACCTATTTTCACGCGCATCAATTTGAGCTACGGGTGATCGATCAGGGGATCGGGATTTTAGAGAGCGATCAAGCGCAATTGTTTGAGCCTTTTTTCCGTGGAAGCAATGTCGGTGAGATTAACGGGACCGGGTTAGGCTTGCGGATCGTACAAGATTACGTCCACTTGCATCAGGGTACGATCCGCTGTCAAAGTCAGTTAGGACAAGGCACTACCTTCATCGTGACGATTCCCTATTGATCGGTTAAGATCGCGGTCAGTCATGCGGCGCACAGGAGAAAGTGTAGATGTTACGTGCGATCTTAATCATGTATGGTTTATTGGCCCTGTTATACCTCTGGGCCACACCGATCTATGAGGCCCCAGATGAGTTGTATCATTATGCGTTAATTCATCACCTTGCTGATACGGGGCAATTGCCGATTCAACGTCCCGGTCAATATCAACATTGGAAACAAGAAGGCAGCCAACCCCCGCTCTATTACCTTAGCGCGGCCCTGCTGATCGCGCCGATCGATCGGTCAGATTATGAGACGACACTACAATGGAATCCGCACGCAGTGATCGGAGATCCCAGTATACCGGGCAATAAAAACCGGATTCTACACACATTTCCGCCCCCGCTAACACAAACGCATTTAGCCGTGTATGGGGTACGTCTGTATAGCGTGGCGTTGGGCGCGATCACCGTTTTTGCGGTGTATCGGATCGGGCGGCTCTTGGCCCCCGATCAACCGATCATCGCGATCGGTGCGGCCGCGATCACCGCCTTTAATCCACAATTTCTGTTTATCAGCGCGGCCGTCAACAATGATAACCTGGTCACCGCCTTAAACAGCCTCACCCTATGGCAAATCACTGCGATGTTAAGCGAGGGACGTTTCCGTACCCGTCGGAGTGTGATCCTCGCGTTGTTGATCGCTTTAGCCACCTTAAGCAAGTTGAGCGGTTTAGTCATGGTGGTGATCGGTGCGTTAGCGGGGTTGTCTGTTGCCTATCGTTCACGGGATCTACGGGGGTTGTTGATCTTAGGCGGGACGATGATCACCGCTTGGGCTTTGTTGGCCGGTTGGTGGTATGCACGCAACCTGATCTTGTATGGAGAATTATTCGGTACAGAACGCATGTTAGACATCTTTGGACGGCGCGCTGAACCACTCACTCTGGCCGGATTATTCGGTGAATTGAGTTCACTTCCGATCAGTTATTGGGGATTATTCGGTTGGTTTAGCATCCCGATGCCGGCTCTCTATCAATGGCTCATCACCTTCTTGCTGATCTTGGCCACGATCGGTTTGATCTTACGGCCGCCGCGATCGATCGCGTTTGGGTTTTTGAGTTTGGCCTTAGCGCTGGGATTTTTGAGCTTGATCGCGTGGACATCGCAAACTATGGGGACACAAGGCCGCTTATTATTTCCATACCTAAGTGCGATCAGTTTGTTGCTTGTTTGGGGATTACACCGTTTACGAATCCCTTTACGTGCGGTGATCATCGGGTTGATGATCGCCGCATTTTACGCGCCGATCGCCGTGATCGCGCCAGAATACCGCCCGCCCGCGCCGATCGCAACTTTGCCCACTAGCGCGCAGCCCTTATCGATCCGCTTCGATCAAGATCATCAATTGCTTGGCTATGAGGTGCTTCAAACGCGCTATCAGCCCGGGGATTGGGTTGAAGTCACTCTCTATTGGCAACCCCATCAACCGACCACCACTAACGCCAGCTTGTTTGTGCATTTGGTTAATCGGAACGGAGAGATCATCGGGCGAACCGATACCTATCCCCTCATGGGCCGTCATACGACCCGCACTTGGACTCCCGGCATGATCTATCGTGATGTGATCCCCGTCCAGATCACCGATACGACGATAAGTGATCTCAACATCAATGTAGGGTGGTGGTATCGCGATTGGGGCTATTATTTGACCCCCTACGATGCCAGCGATCACCCCTTAGTCACGGTGAGTTTTCCGGCAGGTGGAGTCGCATCCGCCGGGTATCAAGCGCCCGATAATGGCATGATCCCGCTTGATCCGGTGGTGTTTGGGGATCGAATCGCGTTAGTTGGGTATGGTTGGGAAGGGCAGGTATTACGTTTATGGTGGGAAAGGCGACAACCGATTGAGCGGGATCTCACCGTGCAGGTGGTCGTCACAGCGGGGCCGATCCGTGAAGGGGTGATGATCCACGCACAAGCGGACACCCCGCCTTCCTTATCGACTCGTTGGTGGCAGGCGGGTGAGCGATATTTAACCGTCCACCCGTTGACGATGCCGATTCGCGGGCGGTTTCCGGTGTATTTAGCATGGTATGATCCGATCAATCCGTATCGTTTAGAGATCGCCCCGCCGATCAATGCCTATCTGTTAGCGGAAGTTGATTGGTAAAAAGCGGTCGTGAGCTTGGTCTGTGATGACACGGGCAATCAGGCTCTGAATTGAGGGTATCGCCAAATCAGGCGAGATGATCGAAAATCTGCCCGATGACAAAAAGAAGTGGAGGCGAAATGGAACTCAAAGCGCATCATTTTGCAATTTCAGTGGATGATCTGGAAGCGACTTTACAGTGGTATCAACAAAAATTAGGTTTCACGATCACCCATCGCATGGATTTCCCGGATTGGCGAGGACGTGGGGCATTTGCGCGATTAGGTGCGATTCAGATCGAGATCTTCCAATTTGACGTACATGCTCCCATGCCGCCGGAACGTTTTACTGTAGAAGGTGATCTCCGGGTGGTGGGACTCAAACATTTTGCGTTTGAAGTTGAGGATCTTGACGCGGCGATCGCGGAACTTACAGGGCGTGGGGTCGAATTTGCCACGCCGATCGGCCATGTACCCAATACCAACGGCGATCGCTACGCGATGTTTAAAGACAATAACGGGATCTTGATCGAATTGTATCAATCCGGTCGCTCATAGATTGTCCGATGCGCGTAAATCCTGCACGATCAATTCGGCCCATCGGCGCACGTTGGGGTAGAAATGGATGACTCCGGCATTTGTGACATCCGCAACAGTCATCGACCAGTTGACCGGATGTTGATATGCGCCTTGTGAGTCGGGTCGTGCAGTGATCG
>JALOOG010000053.1 GCA_025454525.1 Anaerolineae bacterium
TTTTCCTGAGTCATGGCAATACAGTACATTATTCACAATTAAACAATCAGGACAGTGGCTGTTAGATTTTGTAAAGAGTGGCCTCGTTTTACCGCACGACACCTTTGTGTTCTATTTTGATCAGACCATGTACTTCTGTTTTTTCTTAACGGGAGATCAAGTCGAAGATCCCCAAGTCTATCAATTCACCGATGATTTCAGTGGCAATGGTTTTATCCTTATTCATGAGCATTTATCAGAGTGGTTTTACAAAGAATACACGAAAGTCAGTGCACATTACGACTTCAGCACCCTAACCTAAAGATCTGAAAACAATCATCCAAACTCTGGACTCTATCACCTACGTGCGCGCCAATACGATCCGAGTAACGGTCGCTTCCTCGCACGGGATACTTGGGCGTACAACTTCCAAAATCCGTTGGAGTTGAATCGTTATGTGTGGTTTCAAGTGTTGTTAAATCGCCTCGGATAGGTGTATTGTCGCCCTAAGCGCAACTTAGAACAGCGCCAAAGCATCAGGTGAAAACGGGTTGGACGAACCAAAAAAAGAGCCACAGTTGGGACTAATTGAGCTAGTCTTGATGGACGAAGCGTAAGTCGGATGGATTTATCCTACACCTCAAATGTTGGACGAGGCACGGTGCATAAAAACGCTTGTCAATGCCGACCCGTCAACATTAATCTCAGGTCTTAGCGAGCGCGCTCCATCGGCGCACCCTTCCGACGTTTGGACAGTGAGAATATCATAGTTGACCTCGAATGGCTGTTGACCGTAGTTTATCCGCATCATCAGGGAGTTTTTGTGCTGGATAACATCTCGTTTCATCACAGCGCGGTCGTTCAAACCGCTCTGACCCGTTCTAAGCAGCGTGTTTTGGGGATGTGGTTGCCACCTTACTGCTCAGATCGCCATCCAATGGAGGCTTCTGGAAGTATTTCAAGGTGACGGCTTGTGCCAATTCCCAACATACACATCTTGACCCGCGTCTTCAAAGTGTGTACGATTTTTTCGCTTCCCATAACGTTTCGACTCTGATTGACACCTAAACACTTTTACGACTCTACATTAACTGGTCACTCGTTTTTGATACACGCTCTCATCAGACCCTCCATACCATTTTTTTCAACGAATTACAAATAGTACGACTTTTGAAGCAATTGTCTGGTGAAGCCCTTGTAACCCCCTTCAAGTTGAGGATTTAGACGCGGAATACGCTCGCTTAGAGGCGTGTGGGGTGAGTTTTCGACTTTCCCCGACTCCCATGGACACCGTGCGGATCACGATTTTAGATGATACCTGTGGCAATTGGATTCAATTGATCCAACCTGTTCATTAAAGTCGATCGCCCAAGATAGCGACACCTTGGGCGATCGGCTTATCCTAGATTAGACGCGGGCCGCTAAGGCCTGACGACGTACCTCACGACATTGATCGTAATGGCCGACTTCATGCGATAACCCGAATAAGACCGCGGCGATCGCGTTAAATTCTCCAAAACGTTCGGTAAAGCGCGGCGAAAGTTCACGGCGAGTGTCTAAAAATGGTTGATCCGGAAAGGTGTCTAAGTAGCCTAAACGCATCCGGCGGCTTTCCTCTAAGCGTTGCACACAACCCGCGTGGGTCTTAAGGTCTTGCCATGGAGTCTCATAACGTAAACGGGGTTCAGCCGGATACGAAATTCCCCGCGCTAAGATTGACCCATACACGGCCCATTCCTCACTTGAGGCGGTGACATGCGCGATCAGATGCGCTAAACTCCAGCCGATCCGCTCTTCACCCGCTTGGGCATAGGGATCATCCGCATCGGGATCGATCGGATCAAAGGTGACATCGGCATCGGTGAGACCATCAATGAAGCTTAAGAGGGTATCGATGCTGGTATTGGTGGCGGCACGTAAATCGGCGGCGCTGTAAGGCTGTGAAAACTCTAGAATCTTAACTTCATTGTTATGAATGGGGGTAAAATCGATCTGCACAAGCTTGCTCCATACTTAAAGATGTTGCTCAAACGCCCTGTAGACGACGATCCCCCTCACCCCTCTTACCTACCCTACCAGACAAGTTGACCACTTTCACGCTTGTGATGTTTGGCGTAACTCATGGCCTCGTTTAATGAGGCAAACATCGGTGGCGGGAAATCCCCCCGTGGCAATAACACCTCGTTATACTGGTGCAAAAGCGACACCTCGCCCACCAACAATTGCACGATGCGCGGATCGCCCGAAATATCCGACGGACATAACGGCGCATGAGCGCGCAACCGATCGAATGAAAAGAGATCGATCGAGTCTTTTAACAGGGTAATATGATAGGTGATCAGATCGCGTGGATCGATCATCTGTTCAAGATAAGCATAAATCGAAAGGACTTCACTCGCACTGATCGGATCATATAGCTCCGCGATGATGACGGGTTCATAAGGGACTTTTCGCATTTTAAGTGGCATGACGATACACCTTTTTGGTATTTATTAACACTGTAATTCTATTCGGTAAGCATCGATTCACACGTTTAGAGAATTGAGAGTGATTTAGGCGATGTTAACGGCCTCAAGCATCCGGTTTACGCGAGAAATGGTGAGAAGTCGCTAAGTCTCGCGGCGGGAAGTGTTAAGATCACACTATAATCGAAACGCGCAATCGAAACAGCGATAGGGATAAAACGCAACTATGCGACGGATCGTGTTCATCTTGTTAGCACTCTGGCTTATGACCGCGCACGCCCAAGCCCAAGACGGACTCCGCCTGGACGGGGTGGAAGTGGTCACACGGATCAATGAATTTGGAGTCGAAAATCAATTGTTAGAGGGTCGCTTAGTGAATCGTGGGCAAGCGGCATTACAAAATATCACCTTGTTTGCTGAATTGTTTAATGTGGCGGGTGAGGTGATCGGTGAAGGCATCGGTTATCCGGTGAACGCTTGTGGCACGGGGTTGATCGGTGATTTTACGTTGCAACCTGGTGATCAACAACGCTTTTCGATCGCTTTAGAGTTATACGAGGACGGCGCAACTTTTGAGCGCTACGAGATCGATCCGCAAGTGACCGAAATTGACCCCACACCTCAGATCGATATGGAACATCCGGCGATCGAGGCAGTGAGTTTGGAGGAAGTGGTCTCGGCCGAATGGATCGATCCACAAACGTTAGCCTATGGCGTGGGTTGTGAGCGCGATGTTTTCACGCAATGGCAATGGTTGCAATACACGATCGATAGCCCGCTGTCTATCCCGATCGATGCCCCGTATCAGGAATGGATGACGCAACCGCTGTTACAACAGTTGGGCTTGGTCGATCCGGTGATCTTCAATCGTTCGTATCTGGCTTTTCATCCGGATGACACCCGCTTGGTGTATCAGACAGACATCAATACCTTGGTGACGGCCGAACGCGATGGGTCATTCCGACGGATCTTGTATAACGACTTGGCGCGGTTTAGCCTACACGGTTATCTCTGGTTGCCAGAAGGCCGTTTCTTGGCGTATTACTACGGTGCGTATGGCGATCCGGTGCGTTATGTCACCGTGAGTACACTAGGGCAACGGATTAGCGCCACGATCTTTGATGTCACCCCGTCGTTTACGGTGCCGGGTCCGACTCCGGATGGTGCGCGGGTGGTGATCACGGCGGAGATCGAAGGGGTGACCGGTTATTATCTGACCTCTACGATGACGGGTGCGTCACGATTGCTGTTTGAAGACCCGACCCCACCGGGGAACAATTATCCCGCGCCGATCTATGTGGAGCGGCCGGCTGGAGACGCAGCGATCTACCTCGTGCGCCCGTTAGAAGATGGCACGGCCGAATTAGGGTGTTATCACTTGGCCGCGGAAGAACTCTCTCCGTTGGTGCGATTACCGCTGCAATTGACGACCGATGATCGCGGCTGGATGTGGTTATCTCCCGATCAAACGCGGATCGCGATCGCAGCGAATGGTCAAAACGGCGGGTTATGGCTGATCGATCTGGCACAATTGCCGCCGTGTGGTGAGGTCTAGCAGGTCTAGCGAGTCTTTTCAAACAACGCGATGCTGCTATGAGGCAACAAGTCGGTGTTCATCTCGATCACGCGCAAGTTGGCGGGTAGCATCGCCCGAAATTTATCGGGGGTCATGTCGGAAAAGCCGGGTTTTTCTTGCGCCATGACTTTCGTTTTATCAGCAAATTGGATTACCCCTTTAGCACCGGGTTTCATCACGCGGGCTAAGTTATTGAGGTATTGACTGATGCCGTCGGGATCGATATGCACAAACGTGCCGAACGAAAACACAAAATCGACGCTCTCTGAGGTGATCCCGTCTAATTCATAATCGCGAGTCTGATAAAACCGGAATTTATCGATCTGTGCGGCGAAACGTTGACGCAAATAATCGAAAAATTCGGGGTTTAATTCCACCATAATTAGGTGTTGGGCGTGTAACATATACTCTGTCCAACGGCCGCCCCCGGGACCGATCTCTAGGATCGTGTGATTGGACTGCACATGCGGGCGCAAGAAATGGCTATAGACGCGGTGCAAAGCGGGCGTGTATTTGCCGTCGTTGGCCTTCATCGAAATTTCCGGTTGACGGGCTAAGAGCCATTCTTCAAGGGGGCGAATTGTCAATAAGCGTAATAACCACACTTTAGGGAGACGTTTCCGCATCCACGCGGGAAATACGGCGGTTGGGTTGGGATCCCCCCAATGCGCGCCATAATAGCCGTGTTGTTCACCTAGCTGGTTGTTCATCTCATCAACCCAACGGCGATTCCAATCCGTGGTGGGCATAGCACTTTCTCCTTAGTGATTTTTATGAAGATGATACTATAATTCAAACCGATCCCAGATGTCAACGACCAGCGTTTTGTACGAATCTAGAATCAATTTACGCTTTTTTCAGCGGTCTCATTATATAAAGGATAGTGAGGCTTAGATTCGGCGCGTCATGTCCGAATCGTTTTCGTCCTGATGTTACCCGTTCTTTTTGGAGATAGATATGCACTCAAACTTGAAACAGTTTTTGCGCGGAACGGTGATCGTCTTATTGGTGGGGATTTTGATCGGCTTGCGTCCCGAAGCGCAAGGGGACTTGATCCCGATGCCGATCGGCCCCACCGAAGACGCAACCGCTCAAGAGACCTTTGAACCCTTACCGGGGGGGGAAAGCACCGCCGAACCGACGACCCCCGCCCCAGAGTCTACGGTAGAGCCGACTGTCCCCGCTCCCACCGAAACCGCTACCGAGACTCCTACGGAAATTTCGACTGAGACTCCTACTGCCACCGAAGTCCCACCGACCGAAACACCGCTTCCGACCACTGAACCGATCACCTTTGACTCGGCTAAGTTGAGTAGCGAGTTGACCACCGCCTTAACCGCTTATGCGGCCGGTGATGCTGTCACCGCGTTCGGGGTGTTGACCGATTACCATGTGCCACAAGATGCAACTGGCGCGGTATTGGTGGATGTTTGGGCGGCCGAAGGGATCGCCGCGGTTGATATTCGTGGCTTGATCCGCCGTCAAGGTGGCACGATCGTCACCGTGACTGAAGATCGGGTGACGGCTTATGTCCCGTTAGGCGGACTCGGCGCGATCAGCACCGATGTGCGCGTGAGCGTGATCTTGGTGAAACCACAAGCGGCCAGCTTAGAAGATCCACAACCGTTCATCGTGCGGGCCGAACGTCCACGTAATTTCCGCGCACCTACCGGAGATGCGGTGACAGAAGGCTTTGATGCGACCGGAGTCTATGGTTGGCACTTGGCCGGTTATGAAGGCGGCGGGATTCGGGTCGCCATCATTGATAGCGGCTTTGGTGAGCCGTCTGTCGCACGCAATGATGATCTCGCGTGCTTGGCGTTGAGCAATATTACCTTGTCGTTTGGGACGCGAGCGAACGGGGATACCCGGCGCGGTCTGGACATCGTAGAAGTGATCTGCGATCTGGCCCCGGATGCTCAAATCCGGTTGTATAAGGCGACCGATGTCGATAGCTTTGTCGATGCGCTTAACGCCGCCACGACCGGGACGGAAGCGAGTCGGGTGGTGATGTTGGGTCTCGATCTCGGTGTGCATATTGCGCCGGGGGATGCGACCTACGGCGGTCAATCTGGCGATAACCCCTACGTCGCATTGCAACAAGCGCGGGATCGGGGTGCGGTGATCGTGGCGGCGGCCGGGGATAACGGCACGACGCAACAAACGTTTGACATGCCACGCACCAGCGGATCGGCCTCGTTTAGCATCTCCGCTGCTCGCGGTCAACGGGTCAACTTAAGTTGGAATGACTGGGATAACGCCCAAAATGGCGGCGGGACTCGCGATGACATCACCGCAGTCTTACGCCTCAAACCGAGTCTCACCGTGATCGGGACAAAACCGTCCCGCGGATCGGCGAGTCCGGGTTATCAATTCACGATCCCAGATAGCGCTTGTGCGATCAATGTCATTTGCGAGTTTGACCTTGATATTACAGGTGGGACGGGGGATGCGACCACGCTCCGAGTCCAAGTGCAAGTCACCGGACGTAACAGCGCCCTCACCTTAGACGCGGGCGGCAGCCGGACACCCGTCGCCGACGCGGGAACCTTGGCCCGCTTGGCCGATTCGCCTAACGTGATCACCGTGGGCGCGGTATGTACCGTGCAATCCGAAAATTTCCCTGATCTGACCTATAGTGCCAACGGGCCGATCTTTGCATTAGGCGGTAACGCCGTGATCACCCCGTCTGAGATCGCCGATTATAAACCCGATTTTGTGGCCCCGTCCCAAGTAAGCGTGTCGGATGATCAAGCGGGGAATTGTGCTGGTGGTTTCGGAGGGACATCGGCAGCAGCAGCGCATGTGGCCGGGCAAGTGGCGGTGTTGTTGAGCAATACCAACATCAGCTTATTCCAAAACCCCGGATCGGGTAATCTTGTCACCACCAATATCCTTAATTATCTCCGGACGCGCACCGTCGAAAAACCGTTCGGTAACGCGGCCGACGGTTATGATGTGAATTATGGCGCGGGACTGCCCGTCTTAGGGAGCGCCGGCTACGATCCCGATACCCAACCGCCCCTCAATACCTTACCCGCCGCGGATCGCATTCCAAGTGGACGGTGTACGGGCGGGGTGGTCTATGCCGGGCCTTACTTCGGCGATACCAATCAAACCCTAGGGACGTTAGCCAATCCCTATCAACATGCGGCCTTCGCGATCCGGAGCGCAGCCAACGCCGGCCCGAATCGCTGTGTGGTCTTGTTGCCAGGGGAATATCTGTCCTCACTGTATATCAACGGTTTCCCGAACGGGTTAGACGTGTATGCTTATGCGTCGGTTCGCACAGGCGGCGCAAGTAGCACCTTCTACAGTCAAAACCCCTACGCCTTCACCAGCACCGTGAACTTTACCAATTCCCTGAAAACCGGGATGATCTTTGTCGCTGACTTCAGTTTAGACTTCCGGTTTACGGGCTTTGTGTTCGCCCAAGCGGCCGTCTATAACCCGTCGCTCTCGGTTACGCCGGGTGTATTGGCCATTAAAGACTCGTCAAATGTGATCTTTAGCACCAACACGATCCGCCGCTTCAATACGTCCTCGTTCACGGGCGGCCTCATCGACATCTTTGAGACGGACGGCGCAAGTCTACAGACCGAAAACATCACACTCCGGTCGAATCGTTTTATTGAAAACGCGATCCTCACCGAAGTCACCCCGACCCAAACCAACGTCCTCACCCAAATGATGCTGATCAGCTTGCAACAGGCGGGTAGCAGTGGCGGTCGGATCTTGATCGAAGGCAATACTTTCCGCGATAACGTGATCACGGGCGGCTCTACTTTGTTTAACGCCGATAACTTGGATGATAATGATCCCGGTGGGACGGCATATGATGTGGAGATCCTCGCGTGGCGGCCGTTGATGCGGTCGGTGGATAGCTTTATCGATCTGAATAACAACACCTTCCGCGGCAATTCGTCCGAAACCCTGTTACAATTTGCGACGGGTGGACGGCGCGATCCATTCCAAGCGCGAGTCTTGGGGAATGTGTTCGTGGATAACACGATCACCACCGTTGAAGGGACGGACATCGTTCCGGTCAGCTCCGGCCCGATGATTCATCTGTACTATGCGCGTGAGTTTTACTTTGTCAATAACACGGTCGCTTATAACGTGTTTGGCCCCACCAGTGGCACGGTGTTCGGCACGATCTTAGGGCGTGGCGCGCATGACTTTGATCTGAACTACAGTCCGTTGGTCAACAATGGCAGTATCGGGTGGGCCCCCAGTGACCCCGGTTCACAAGATCGCGCCGCATGGGAGATCCATAACAACTTCTTCTACTTTAACACCTATGGCGAATTTGTGGCGGGGTCAACCACGGTTCCACGCACGATCGTCAATGTGGTTAAAGACTTTGCGAATGTGGGTGAATGTCATCAGATCACCAACAGCGTGAGCGATCCCAACGGGTCGGGTTTCCGCGATAACTGGTTATTTGGGTTTACCCAATTGATCCCAGACGGTGACAATACCACCGTCTTAGACGCAGGGGTGTGTTTCGCGGCGATCCTCTCTGGCAATGGCAACATCACCACCGTTGATCCCTACCCGATCGACATCAACGGCAATCTGTTGACCAACGCCCAAAGTTACATCCTCGGTGGGTTAGATCGCACCGCCCCAAGTTACTACTCCTTGAGTCGTAATGAGACCAATCCGGCCTTAGACGGCGTGGATGAAGGGCGCGATGATCTGCTCACGACCGGCCCCTTAACCGCGTTTGGTGCGGGGTTGGATGTGCGTGGTGTGGCCCGGCGAATCGACGGCGATGATAGCGATAGCCCGGATGTGGCTACGGTCGATATTGGCGCGTATGAGTTCACGCCGTTAGAGATCGTGGATCCGATCAACATCGTGATCAATGAAGATGCGAACAACGGGATTCATAACCTAGAGTTGGATTCGACGTATGTCACGGGCGGTTTCCCACCGTATGAAGTGGTGATCACCCAATCACCGCGCTACTACGGGATTCATGGTGTCAATGCGGTGTGTGACTCTCGCTTTACGGGCGCGGCCCGCGGGATCGTGGTGGAATACTTACAAGACGGTACGCCGATTATCTCGTATTGCTTGCCGGAACACTTCCATACCGATACGCAAGCCTCGGACTTTGATCCGGCCGGAGTCGGGTATAGTTTCGCGTTGACCGATAGCAATCAAGCGTCGGAAGATGCCCTCGTTACCTTTGTGATCAACCCAACCGCCGATGATCCGCATAGCACACCGCTGACTTATGAGCGCGGGGTGGGGATCGGGCGAAATGCGACCCAAAATACGATCCGGTTGCGTCCATTTGTCAACTTTACGGGCAATTTCACCTACTCCGAATACGAAACCAGTGATGAAGCCGATTACGACTTTACCTATGACGGAGATCCAGCCAGTGCCGCGGATCTGCCCGTGTTGGTGGTGAGCGATCCGAACAACGTTGAACCGAGTGTGATCGTCAACAACCTGCAATGGGTGGATATTGATCGCGGGATTCTAGGGGTCAACTTGACCGGGGTGAACCCGAACACGTTGCCATTAGGGTACGCACAAGGGACATTTACCTATCAAGTCACCGATCAAAACTTAGACGGTGGGGCCGCCAATGCGGTGACACACACGATCACGATCATCGCGGCCGTGCCACCCGGGCCGTTCACCTTGACCACACCCGCGCAAAATACGCAATACGCGGCGGTGACTTCGGTCAATACGTTTACCTGGACGGTCGCCTCTGGCGCACAAAATTATGAGTTTGAGATTGTGCGCGTGGATGAAGGCTTTGATGATGTCAAAGTCCAGTTGACGGGTTTAACCCCGGTGGCGGATAGTGATAGCTTGACCTGTACTGCCACGGTCTGTACGTATACGTTGCCAAGTATAGAACTAGAGGACTTTACACGCGGCACATACCGTTGGCAAGCGATCGCGAATAATCGTGGCGCGCTTACCTTAGCATCCAATGCGCCGTTCTTCTTCCGGATTCGGATCGGTGTGGAATTGCTGATCAATGGGTCGTTTGAGGTGCTAGGTGCGCCGGGCTTACCGGCGAATTGGGTAACATCACCGGTGCATCTGAATCGCCGCTTATGCCGTCCGGGGGATGCGTATGAGGGCTTGTGCGCTTTGCGGGTCAAAGGCCGTCCGACGGTCAATAGCAGTTTGACGCAAGTCGTCCGCAATGTGGGACGGGCCACCGATACCGCGGTCTTTAGCTTCTTTGCGAAACGCTTCGGCACGATCACCACGGCCAGTGTAGTCGTAGACATCCGTCAAATCGGCGGGCAACGTACTAAACGAGTGGTCACGATCAACCCGGTCGCTGAAGGGGTTTACGAATTTGGACAAGAGATCCGCGTACCGTTAAACAATACGATCGCAAAAGGCACGGTGACGATCCGCATGTTGGGCGGCCGTGGCACGATCTTTGTAGACGGTGTGAGCTTGTTCTTGGAATCCGATCCCAGCTTTGTCTTACGGACTCCGGTGCAAGATGAGGTCTACCACAACGATGATGAGTTGGTGTTCTTCTCGTGGACACGATCGATCGGTGCGACGCAATACGACTTCCGTCTGTTCGATACGACGTTGGTGGAAACGCCCGTGTTGACCTTGACCAACCTCACCCCCGCCCGCGATGCCGACGGGTTATCCTGCCGTTTCGGGATCTGCTATTTGAACCTGAATCGTTTGGGTGGGCCGCGTCCGGTCTTGAACAATGGGACGTATCGTTGGACGGTGGAGGCGAAAGGTGGCTTCCGTCAAACCGCGACCAATGCGTCTTATCGTTTTGTGGTGGATGATGCGCTCTCCGAAACGCTGGTCAACGGCACGTTTGACTTACGCAACGGGTTGTTACCGCTCAACTGGAATCCGCGCTTGGTGACCGGATCGAACGTGGTTTGCAATAACTTCAATCAAGTCCGTTACTCCGCTTATCAAGGGACGTGTGCTTTCAATTTCATCGGTGGGCCGAATCAATGGATTCAGCAAGCGCAAACGTTCGGTACACCACGCTATGCGGCGGGAAATGTGATGACCTTAAGCGCGGTGGTCAGAGGACGTAATCTGGGCGCGAGTCGGGCTTCGATCGTGGCCACGATCACCTATGACAATAACAGCACCGAGACGATTACGATCTTTGTCCCCGGTGGCACGTTTGATCAAACGCTGTTGCGGGCGCAAGTCTCGTTACAGCGGCCGGTGTCTAGTGTGCGGGTGCGGATCACCAACCGTAACCGTAGCGGACAACTCACTTTAGACAACGTGCGTTTGTATAACGATACTACGCCATAAAATCATCCAACACGGGATGGACTCTCCGTTCATCCCGTGTATCGGCGCAAGATGTTAAAAATCACATCTCGCATTACCCCGATCTGATCAAACTATGGTACTATCAGGCGAGTAGCACTCGCCTGATTTTATTTACTAAGGAGAACTCAATTCCTATGCGAGAAACCTTACACCTTTCGCCAGAAGTGGAACACGCTTTATACACGCAAGCCCCCGTGGTCGCCTTGGAATCAACGGTGATCTCACATGGGTTGCCCTATCCGGCCAATGTGGAAACCGCGTTGGCCATGGAAGCGGCGATCCGTGAAACTGGGGCCGTTCCGGCAACAATCGCGGTGATCGGGGGGCAGATTCGGGTAGGGTTAAGTGTGGATCAGGTGGAGTATCTCGCCCAAACGCCGGATGTGCGTAAATGCAGTCGGCGCGATTTTCCGATCGTGGTTGGGTTAGGGCAGAATGGCGCTACTACGGTTGCTGGCACGATGATCATCGCGGCAAAAGCGGGTATTCGGGTGTTTGCAACAGGTGGGATCGGCGGGGTGCATCGCGGACATCCGTTTGATGTATCGGCGGATCTGCTGGAATTGGGGCGGACTCCGGTGGCGGTGGTCTGTTCGGGGGCGAAGTCAATCTTGGACTTGCCATTGACGTTAGAGGTTTTAGAAACACAGGGAGTTCCGGTGATCGGGTACGGTACAGATACACTACCCGCGTTTTATAGTCGCAGTAGTGGTTTGCCGATCGATGTGCGTGTGGATACGCCACAAGATGCGGCGCGAATCGTGTTGGCGATGTTGGAATTGGCGTTGGGGCAAGGGGTTTTGATCACCGTCCCAGTGCCAAGCGAGGCGGCCTTAGCGGATCAAGTGGCCGAAACCGCGATCCAACAAGCGACCGATGAAGCCACGCAACACGGGATTCAGGGGAAAGCGGTAACACCGTTTATCTTAGCACGCGTGACAGAACTTACGGAAGGCGAGTCGCGACGGGCCAACAGTGCATTGTTGATCCATAATGCCCAAGTGGCTGGTTTGATCGCCAAAGCGATGATCGCGATAGCAGCCCGATGATCTCTTAAGAATCGGATTGCTTGCGATGTGTTTCGCTTTAGCAGTATAATAAAGGCGATTGTTGCGATTTAAATTGAATCCATGCACTTTTCAATCCTACATAAATAGATAAGCGTTTGTAGAGTATGAGCGACCAACAGCCGAAATCCAAACGAATAACCGTTTTGCTGGTCGATGATCACCCACTCACCCGCGATGGGTTACAACGTGCGTTAGAGTTGGAGAAAGATATTAAGGTCATCGGTCATTGTGAACGTGGAGAAGAAGCCATTAAGTTTGTTCGGCAACAAGTCCCTGATGTCATCATCCTTGACGTGAACTTGCCGGATACCAATGGTGTACGTGTGGCGCGCCAACTTCAAATCGAACGGCATCATGTGGCGGTGATCATGTTGACCGCCTATCATGAAGAACAACAAGTGATTCATGCCATGCGGGCCGGCGCACGCGCCTATTGCAGCAAAACCATTACCCCCGATGATATTATCGCCACGGTGCGCGATGTGTTGCGCGGGATCTATGTGGTGGAAGACCGCCGCTTGAGTGAACGCGAGTTAGAAACATGGATCACCGAACAGATCCAACGCATGAGCCGTTCTACCTATACCGTTGATCCCGAAGAGCATTATATCCCCTTAAGCCCACGCGAAACCGAGATCTTACAACTGGTCACCAATGGACTTAGCAACAAAGAGATCGCGATGCACTTGGGCATTAGCCAACAAACGGTCAAAAATCACATGACCTCCATTTTAACCAAGTTAAATGTAGAGGATCGAACCCAAGCCGTCGTCACCGCGCTTAAACATGGATGGGTGCGTAATCCCTAATTTTAATTAGTAAAGGAAAACTGACGCATGAATTACGATAGAATTGATGAAATTGCCGATCCGCGTCAAGAGATCATCAAGCTGATCACCGATGAGCAGGGGACGATCAAACGCAAATTGACCGAGATCAAAGGACAGATCGATCAACAACAATTGATGGTGGATCGGGAACAACAGCGGAATGTGGATATTGTGGCTGATCTGCAAAATATCCATAATAACCTCGACACCGTGCCGCGTGAGGACATCCGCGAAAAATATGAAGAAGCCCTGGCCGTGCGCTCGCGGTTGGGGACGATGCGCGGACAATTAGAGCGTTTGCAATCGATCTACGATCAAATGGACAAGCAACAACAGGTCTTGGTACAACTGCTTGGCAAAGTGCAAGGCGTGGGCATGATCGATCTGCGTGGCGGTGATATGGAGAGCGGAGGCGGCACCTCGGTGAGCATCATCCGCATCGTGCAGGCCCAAGAAGATGAGCGTCAACGCTTGGCCCGGCAGATGCACGACGGCCCGGCCCAATCGCTCACTAACTTTATCTTGCAGGCCGAGATCTGTCAGCGTTTATTTGACCGTAATCCAGAACGTGCGGCCGAAGAATTGACCAATCTGAAAACCGCGGCCAGTGTCACCTTTCAAAAAGTGCGTGATTTTATCTTTGATCTGCGCCCGATGATGTTGGATGACCTCGGCGTTGTCCCGACGATCCGCCGTTATGTGAACTCGTTTAAAGAGAAAAACGACATTCAGGTGGATCTCGAAATTTCGGGCGAAGACCGCCGCCTAGAGAATCATCGTGAAGTGATGTTGTTCCGGGCGTTGCAAGAGTTAATGGTACAAGCGCGGGATAGCGGGAGCGCCTCAACGATTAAAATTCGGTTGGATATGGGCGCAACGCTGATCAAAGTGTTGATCGAAGACAATGGGCGCGGTTTTGATGCAGAAGCGGTGTTTACGGGAAATGCAGATACCCATAACACCCCGCGCACCCAAGGACTGGTCACCTTGCGCGAAAAATATGAATTGGTAGGCGGAAACGTGATGGTCACCAGTAGCGAAAGCGAAGGCACAACCGTGCGTTTAGAGTTACCCGCCGGACAAAAGTAAGATCAATGCGGGAGAACGCGGTTCGCTTGCTTGCGAGCTTGATTCAATGTTATGATTGAGGCAAATGCCGAGTAGGAAAAATGTACCAAACGCTCAATCTGGCGCGATTATCGGGTAAAATAACCCCATATTGATCAATCGGCATTTAACAACTAGAGTTGACAAGTTAAACACCGCACAGGGAAGGGTTTATTTATGTCACGTCGTGTACTTTTACTTTTGGTGGTTTTGGCGGTAATCGCTACGGTCGTCATTCTCGCCTTTGTGGTCCTACCGGGGCAACAGGGCGGCGGCACGACTCCGAATGCGACCAATACCGGCAATCAGGGCCAACAAGGTCAGGGGAATGTGCAGATCCCGCCTACCGCAACCGAACTGCCAACTATTGACATTGTGGTGGCGGTACAACCGATCGGCCGCGGGCAGATTATTAACCCCGATCTCGTCGCGTTCTATACGTGGCCGGAAGAATATGCGCCACAAAATGCGATCACCAGCCTAGAAGATGTGGTTGGCAAGATCGCCCGTACCGATATTTATCGTGAACAACCGATCACACGCTTGATCATCACCGATACCTTAAGCGATCTGGGTGCGGTGGGGTCAGATGCGGCTGCGCTGTTGCCACCGGGGACTCGTATGGTGACAGTGCCGATCGACTCGCTCACCAGTGGCGCGTATGCCATTCAACCGGGGGATCGGGTGGATGCGATTATCTCGCTGTTGTTTGTGACGTTAGATCGTCAAATGCAATCGCTATTCCCCAATGACCGCTATTTCTTGGGTGCAAGGGCGGATGATGAAGGCAATACCACGCTTGAGGTGATTGGGCCATTCAACGGTCGTCCGGATATTGAGGCGTTCGGGAGTTTCTTCACCTTACCGGTGTTATTTAAGCCGTCTGAAGATCCACGCCCGCGCTTGACCACCCAGATGACGATTCAAGATGCGTTGGTGGTATATGCGGGCTTATTCCCCGCGGACGGGCGCATTTTCCGCATTGGGCAACCGACCCCCGTCGCGGGTCCGGTAAATGAAGCCACACCGACTCCTGAAACAAATCGTCGTGAAGGCACGGCCGCGCCGACCTCACCGCCACCTCGCCCGCAATTCATCTCGTTAGCGGTATCGCCACAAGAAGCGACGATCTTGGTCTACCATGTGGAAGCCAAAACTCCGATCACCTTTGCGTTGCGCCCCGCCAATGAAACGGGTGAAGTTGAAGTGCAAGCGGTGACGTTGGATTACATTTTGGAACGTTATAACATCGTCGTGCCACGTCAAAATGACTTTGGGGTAGAACCCGCGATCCGCAGTATCCGGCAATTGATCACCAGTGATACGTTGAATTTCCGTCCGGCGGGTCAAACCGCCCCACCGGCTCAATAAACCGTAAGTTGTCACCTTGGAGCGGTGCGTTGCTAAGCGCGCTGCTCCCAGTTTTCACAAACACATCCATCTTTAAGGTAGTCGCATATCGTTTCCCTCAAGAGCGACTCGAGGCGTAAAATTTATGACATCACAAGACGCAAATAAAAATCTAATCACGATTCTGCTGGTGGATGATATTCCCGAAACCCGCGAAAACATCAAAAAATTGTTGGCCTTTGAACCCGATTTTAAAGTGATCGGATCGGCCGGCACCGGGCGCGAAGGGGTAGACATGGCCAAAGAGCATCGCCCAGACATCATCATCATGGACATCAATATGCCGGATATGGACGGTCTGCAAGCGACCAACCATATTACCAAGGCCGTCCCGATGTCGGCGGTGATCATCATGTCGGTGCAGGATGACGTGGACTATATGCGGCGTGCTATGTTGGCCGGCGCGCGCGATTTCTTAAAAAAACCGATCGATATGGATGAGTTATACAATACCATTCGCACGGTGTATAAAAACCATGAGGCGATGCGCTTGGCCGCGAAATCAGGCGCGGCCACACCGTTAGAAGCCCTGCAAAAAGCCAAAAGCGAAGGCAGTGGCGAACGGAGTGGCCATATCATCGTGGTCTATAGTCCGCAAGGCGGGGCCGGCACCACGACTATCGCGACCAATTTGGCCTCTGGTTTGATGAAAGAAGGGATCAAGGTGTTATTGGCGGATGCCGATCTGCAATTCGGCGATATACCGACCTTCTTAAATCTACAGGCTCAATTTACCGTCGTCGATCTGATCGAAGATATTGAGGACTTAGACGCGGAACATTTTGATAACATCGTGCAGACCCACGAAAGCGGGCTAAAAGTGTTGCTGGGGCCACAACGCCCTGAATTTGCCGATGAAGTGAAAGCCAAACCACAAGCCTACGCCGACATCCTCAAAAAAGTCTCTGGCAATTATGACTTCTTGGTCGTGGATACCAGTGTTAACCTAGATGAGGTGAGTTTAGCGCTGTTTGATGCTGCCACGCGCATTATTTTGATCGGCACACCCACGCTCCCCGGGGCCAAAAGCATCCGCTTTGTGTTGGATCTGTTCGATCAATTGCAGTATCCACCCGAAAAGACCATGATTGTCTTGAATAAAGTCTATGATGAAGCGCAAGGCAAAAACGCAACCTTGCCTACCGATCGCATCCAAAACTTCTTAAAGCGGCCGATCTCACTCACGATCCCGATGGTAGATGAGCGCGTGATCCTGCGGGCGATCGTCAAAGCGGTACCCGTGATCGCATTTGAGCGCAATCCCAATAACCCTCCGGTCAAACAATTGTTAGAACTGGCCAACACGATCTATAAAACGCTCAAACCACCGGATGAACCCGAACAAACAAAAGACAAAGCGGGCAAAGATAAAGAACGCCGTTCCAGCTTCTTACAGCGATTAGGGCGTTCGTAAATAAAAACACTATGCTTGTGCGCGTAAAATGATCGTACAATCAGATAATCACCAGTCGGAGGAGTAGGTATGTCATTGCTGGGTCGTATTCAAAATAAGGGCGGTAACGAGGGCGGCGGATCAGGCGGCAATAATAACAATGATGAAGCCAAGCGCCAAGAGATGCTCAAACGTAAACAAGCGCTTGCCGGGGCCGGTAAACCGGATGCCTCTCGTCCGGGGGGCGCACGCGGCGGTGAAAACTCTTACATGGACTTAAAAGGCCGTGTGCAGAATAAATTGATCGCGGAATTGGATCAATACGGCAATAAAAACTCCGCCGAATTGCGTGGGCATATCGAAGACCTGTTTAACGCGATCTTGGCCGAAGAAAGCATGGTTTTATCACGCGGGGAGCGTCAACGGCTCTTTGAGGCGATTGTGGCCGATATTACGGGCCTAGGCCCCATCGAATTGTTGTTAGCCGACGATACCATTACCGAAATTATGGTGAATGGCCCGAAAAATATCTTTGTGGAACGCAAAGGCCAATTGACCCGCGCTCCGATTGCTTTTGACGATGATGAGCATGTTATGCGGATCATCGATCGGATCGTTGCGCCGTTAGGTCGCCGCGTGGACGAAAGTTCACCGTTGGTAGATGCGCGCTTAAAAGACGGTTCACGCGTGAATGTCGTCATCCGTCCGATCGCGTTGTGTGGCCCAACCATTACCATTCGTAAATTCTCCAAAAAACCGTTGACTGTGCAGGATCTGGTACGCTTCGGGTCTATGACCAATGAGATCGCCGAATTTTTACGCGCTTGCGTGATCGGGCGGTTGAATATGGTCGTTTCGGGAGGTACGGGGTCAGGTAAAACGACGTTGCTTAACGTGTTATCGGGTTTTATCCCGAATGATGAGCGGATCATCACGGTCGAAAACGCGGCGGAATTGCAACTCCAACAGGAGCATGTGGTAACGCTAGAAAGCCGCCCCGCCAATATCGAAGGCAAAGGCGCGATCAGCATTCAAGACCTCGTGGTGAATTGCTTGCGGATGCGTCCGGAACGGATCGTGGTCGGGGAATGTCGTTCGGGAGAAGCCCTCGACATGCTCCAAGCGATGAACACGGGACACGACGGTTCTTTAACCACCCTGCACGCCAATACCCCCCGCGATGCGATCTCACGGTTGGAAGTGATGTGTTTGATGGCCGGTATGGATCTTCCGGTGCGTGCGATCCGTGAACAGATCGCCAGTGCGGTTGACGTGATCTGCCAACAACAACGCTTGCGCGATGGTTCGCGGCGGGTGTTGTTCATCACCGAAGTGCAAGGCATGGAAGGCGAAATGATCACCATGTCTGACATCTTTGAATTTGAACAAACCGGTTTTGAAAACGGTAAGATCGTCGGTCGGATTCGCCCCACGGGCATCCGTCCAAAATTCATTGAGCGGATCGAAGACGCGGGCATTCACTTGCCGCCCCAGGTGTTCGGTTTGGGTCAAAAACGCTAAGCACGCTTCTCGACGAGAGATGGGAATCACCCCCATTTCTCGCTCTTGGTGTACAATCTGAAAAAGAGGATTGGATTGGGGATGTGAGAACATGACAGAGACACAAATTATCGTTCTCGGTATAGGTGGGCTGATCGTGATGGCGATCATCGCGTTTGGGGTGCTTTCGGCGCGTTCTGAACAAGATTTGGTGGAAGAACGGCTAGGACGCTATCAAGGGGATAGTTATGAACCGTTATTCTCGGATGATGATAATGTCGCTGTCGAAAACACCCCTAAAGAATCGGGCGCAGTGTTACAAGCGGTAGATAACATCCTCTCGGAGCGAACGTTCGGTAAAAAATGGCGACGACAGCTTTCCCGCGCCGATCTCAAGCTCACTGTGGCCGAATTTGCCGCGTTGCATGTGATCAGTATGGGTGGGTTTTTTGCGGCGGCTTATTTTGTCTTGTTCTCTGGGGACATTATCTTTTCGATCATTGCCGCGTTTATCGGCTTTTTTGCCCCGCGGATCTTTGTGGCGCGCAAGATCAGCCAACGGTTGATCGCCTTTGAAACACAACTCCCAGATACGTTAGGGTTATGGGTGAATGCGTTGCGCTCTGGTTATAGTGTATTACAAGCGATGGAAGCGATTTCGCGGGATGCCCCAGAACCCACCCGTACCGAATTTAAGCGCGTGGTGCAAGAAGTCCAGCTTGGGATCGATCTGGCGGATGCTTTAGAGCATATGTTGGATCGGGTCGAAAGCGACGATCTGGACTTGGTGATCACAGCGGTGAACATTCAACGTGAAGTCGGCGGTAACTTATCCGAAATTTTGGAAGTGATCGCCGGGACGATCCGCGAACGGATCAAGCTCAAAGGTGAGATTCGGGTATTGACCTCACAAGGGCGGATCACGGGTTTGTTGATCAGCTTCTTGCCGATCGGTTTAGCGTTCTTCTTGAATGCGATCAACCCTGGTTATATGGGTGAGATGTTTAATAACCGCGCATGTGGTTGGCCGATGTTAGGGGTAGGTTTAGCACTGATTGGGATTGGTACGGCCACGATTCAAAAAATCGTAGATATTGAGATTTAGAGAGGAACAAGACGATGGATCCATTAATCGGGATCTTGGCGTTAGGCGCGTTTTTATTGGTTAGCGGTTTGGTTTATGTAGGGATGCGTGAAGATCGTGGACGGGATCCCTTGCAAGAACGGCTGGCACAATTCGGCGAACGTGAATTACCCGAATCCCTTGAAGAGATCGAATTGCAGCTTTCGTTTCGTGATCGTATCGTGATCCCGTTGGTAAAATGGTTTGCGAATATCACGACCCGTTTTACACCTCAAAAACAATTAGAGGCGACCCGAAAGCAATTAGAGATGGCCGGCTCTACCAACGATCCGACCACCTTTTTTGCGACTCGGATTGTCTTGTTGGTGGTGATGTTTTTTGCCGGGGTGTTTATGGTGTTTGGCCCCCCACAATTCCAAGCGGATCGCGGGCCGGTGATTCAGTTGGCAGTAGTGGTCGGTTTCGCGGCCTTTGGATTTTATGGCCCAGTGTTATCATTACGCGGTCGCATCCGCAAACGTCAAGAAAACATCGTTAAGGCGCTTCCCGATGCGCTTGATCTGCTGGTGATCTGCGTAGAAGCCGGTCTCGGTTTTGATATGGCCATGGGGAAAGTGTATGAAAAGTGGGATAATGAACTCGCTTTAGCTTTTGGCCGCGTCTTGCGTGAAATTCAGTTGGGCAAATTACGCCGTGAGGCCCTCAAAGATATGTCCGATCGCATGGATGTGCCGGATGTGAACTCGTTCACCGCCGCGATCATCCAAGCCGATCAGTTGGGGGTGAGCATGTCGAAGATCTTGCGCGTGCAATCTGATCAGATGCGGGTGAAGCGTCGTCAACGCGCCCAAGAAAAAGCGCAACAGGCCCCTGTGAAGATGATGATCCCGATGGTACTGCTCATTTTTCCGTCAATTTGGATTGTGCTGCTGGGGCCGGCCGCCTTGCAGGTGATGGCATTATCAGGGGGAGGTCTCTTCTAACAATGCCCTTGATCGCATCACCAAAAGCCCGGACACCCGCCGGGCTTTTTTTATCTTGGACACAAGCGGCGATCGGGTGGGTTTTTCCGCTACAATGTGCCGGATGTGGACGGGTCGATACCGCTTGGTGCGAACGCTGTGAGGATCGTTTACAGGCGATCCCGCTCCAGCTCCAACAGCGTTCCGTGGCTGACTTCATCGGTATCGCGTCCACAGGGTATCATGAGGGCCTGCTACAAACGGCGATCCATGCGCTGAAATTTGAAAATGTCCCAACGATCGCCGATCCTTTAGGGGCGCGCTTGGCGGATGCGATCCTTGCATTAGCTTGGCCGATAGAGATGGTGATCCCCGTGCCGTTGCATCCAAAGCGGTTGGCCCAACGGGGGTATAATCAATCGGAGTTACTAGCGCAAGCGTTGATCAAGCGGTGTCGGTTTGATTATGAGCCGGAAGGTCTGATCCGTTGGCGTGATACCCCGCACCAAGTGGGTTTAAATGCCCGCGATCGGCAAGTGAATGTTGCTGACGCTTTCAAAGCGCATGAAGGGCGAATCGGGGGTAAAATAGTGTTAATCATTGACGATGTGTTGACCACGGGCGCAACCCTAAGCGCTTGTGCAACCGCCGTGATTGAGGCCGGAGCGCGTGCCGTGTACGGAGTTACTGTCACCACCGCCCGGGGAGTCTAAATATTTTTTTTCTTTCCATGTAGGGAGTCGTAACGATGGACATCACCATTCGCGCACATAATTTCAAAGTGGGTGAAAATCTGGAGGAGTTCGCGGTTAAAAAATTAGAGCGCCTCGACCGCTATCTACCGCGCATCAGCGATCTGTTACTCGAGTTGGAACGTCAACAGACGCATCGCGGAGAACCGATCACCACCGCTCAAATTACCTTGCGTCATTCCCGTGGTGCGATTTTGCGGGCGGAGGAACGGGTAAAAGGCACCGATCACAGCGCGATCGAGGCCGCGATTAATGCCTCAATCGACAAAATGTATCGCCAGATCTCACGCTTTAAGGGCAAACGCTTAGATCGGAGACGGCGGAGTGGGCGTTATCTGGCCACACCAGAGGAACTAGAGATCGCCGAAGAACTGCCCGAAAATGACGAGTTCGATATGACCTATGAGGAAGCCGAAGCGGAATCCGAACTGGAGATCGTGCGGCGTAAACAGGTGGCGTTGACTCCGATGAGCGAACAAGATGCGATTCATCAAATGGAATTGTTGGGCCACGACTTCTTTATGTTCTTCAACGAGGCCACAGGCGGCGTAAACGTGTTGTATAAACGCTCTAATGGCGCGTATGGCGTTCTTGTGCCAGACACCCCCTCAAACTAAGCCCACCGGGCGATCCGCGTGATCGCCCGCTCTATTTTTACGTTCTCATCATTATTCATCGGCATCTTTATGATGCCGATTCTCATTTCTCCGCTATACTCAAGAGAGAGTTTTCTAAGAAACTCGCAAGAGGATCATTAAAGGAAGGGGAGATATGCCAGCGAATCAGTTTACCAGTATTGTAGAGGTCAAAGCGGGGCAGAAAGAAAAGCTCCGCGATGAGCTAAAGAAAGTCGGTAATCCGCTGAAGAATAATCAGACGATGTTACAATTCGGGCCACCCTCCGCGCACGGCGAAAAGCGGCCCCCGGCCAATACCTATTTTGCGCGCTTGGTGATCATCCCCGGTGCCAATGATCCCACGATCTATCCGGGTGAAGAATTGATCAACCCTGATCCGGCGGTTGAAGCCCAAAAAAGTTATCGTCTGGTATTTTCAGCGATTTTTGACGGCACGGTGAAAGACTTTTTTAAAGAGTTAAAACAAAATTCCCCCGATATTGGGCAGATCTTCCAACATTGTGAAGGCTATCAAATGGGCATGGATCTGTATGCCTATCTTAAACCGCATGAACAACACCCGCAGATCTTCTATAGTTCTTTCCTCTACGAGACGGTGCAGACCCTCGTGAAAAAGATCCAGTTACGTGAACGTCTGCAAACCACCCTCCGAAAACATCGTCATAACATGAGCAACGCCTTAAATGAGATCTGTAGCTTTGACCCTGTGCCGGATGCCAAAATTCCCACCACCGAAATGAACCCGATCGGCAATGTGTTCGGTTTGTTTGTGGCGCTGTTTATCAGTGGGGCATTAGCGGCGGGGGCATGGGGGGCGTATAGCATCAATCAGGCGTGGATCGGCTTATTCGCCTATTTGATTCCGGTGTTGCTGTTTATCTTGTTGCCTGCTTATGCCAACACGCGCATCACCTCCACGGTGACGTTAGTCGTCTCGACATTGATCACGGCCGCAGCCTCGTTCGCTGTGACTGGACAAGCGACCGTGGCCGGACTCGGTGGTGGATTGGCCTTGTTAGCGGGGTTTGCGGTCATCAAAAACGCGCAAGCCAATCAACATAACGCCGATTTTGCGTGGGTATCGACTTCAACGATCATGCACAGCTTGGTTTTAGTGTTGTTTTCGCTGTTTGTGGGGGTGGTGACTGCGGCGACCTTGTGGCCGACCACTTGGTTGGCGATCTTAGGCGGGATCGGGATCGGTGGTGTGTTGGTCAGTTATGCGTTAGGGCCGGTCTTAGAGCGGGCTTTTCCGGATGATGCACGGAGCAGTATGATCGCACGGGCGGTGATCAGCGCAATTTTAGCTGGGATCATGGTGTTCGGTGGTTTGTCTGCTGGTGCGACCACGGCACAAATTGTCTTTTTTGTCGGGGCGTTTTTTGCGACGGCATTCTTGTCCTTGGTGATCGCACCCGTGATCGAATTGATCGCGAATCGGATGCCAAAACCGGGGCTATATGGCGCGGTACAAGATGAAGTGGATGCTTTTAAGACGGTGGATGACTATAAACCCGTTTTAGAATCGGTCGGACGGGAGGACGTGATCGCGCAAAATCAATTTAACCTGTACCTGACATTTAAGGGCGATTGGTTTATGCGCTTGGTGCGCTTGACTCGGATGCAGGTGTTGATGTTTGTGTTGGGGACGGGCTTGTTAAACACGCCGCGGGCCGCCTCTGGATCGTTAGCGGGGTTGACGACCGTGCATTTCGGTCATTGGATCGTGATCGACGGGGGCCGGCGGTTGTTCTTCATGACCAATTACGACAGCACTTGGGAAAACTATATCACCGACTTTGTGAACAAGATCCACGATATTCTGGACATTCAGTTGATCACATTTGTCGGTTTCTCGAAAGAAGGGACGCGCAATATCGCGGCCTTCCGGCGCTGGTTACGTCGGATTCAACCCCAAGCGGATATGTTCTATAGCGCTTACCCCTATACCACCGTTCGGAACTTACAACGCGATATTAAAGTCAACGCCAAGTTCCCTAAAAATGACTGGGATGATGAAGTCGCGCTCAATTGGCTCTCGCTGTTAGCCGATCCCGAATATCCCACATGGACGACCGATCAACTGAAAAATGATCAAGCCGAATATCAAACGTACATCCAAGAGGCGGCCGATCGTGGTGAGAAGTTGACCGCTGACGAATGGAAACAGATTCAATCGTTTATCGTCTATGGGTATGCCAACTTGCCACACGGCCGGTATCTGTTCCTGAACATTCGGGACGCGGAAAAGGCCAAAGTATGGCTTAGACAAGTGGCCGATCACGTCACGACAATCACAAAGGCCAATGATGACGATCAACCGGATCGGCATCTTAAGACGGTGGTCACGGTCGCGTTTAGCTATCCCGCGATGGAAGTTTTGAATCTGCCCCAAGAAACCTTAGACAGCTTCACCAATGAGTTTCGCGAGGGGATCGCGCCCCCCCCCAAGAAAGGCGATAACTTGCACCCGCGTTCGGTGAAGTTGGGGGATACCGGTCAGAGTGCGCCGTGGCGTTGGTCGGTGGGTAATCCCGTGTTCGCCTATCGCGATCCGCAAAAAGAGATCCACCTGGTGCTGATGATCACCGCAAAATCGTCGGAAGACGCGGACGCATTACTCGCACAAGCGCCGTTTAATCAGATTGACGCAACTGAGAGCGGAATCGGCTTGATCCAAGTGGAACAAGGCACCACCCCGCCCACCGGCCGCGAACCGTTTGGTTTCCGCGATGGCTTGTCGAATCCTTGGATCGAAGGCACTCGTTATAGCAGACGCGAACGCGACGGTAAAAAAGGCGCGCCCTTGAAGATGACCGATACTGAGATCGTCAAGGTCAACCCGGACGGCACGCAACGGGTGACGAAACTGGATAACGATCCGGTGATCAGCACGGGTGAGTTTATCCTAGGGTATCCGAACACTTACGGTCAACTCCCGTCCACACCATTGGTAAAAAACGCGCATGACCCCAAAAACCACCTCAAAGCGTTTAAATCAAAGGGTCAACCGGATGAATTAGACGGGTATCGCGATTTTGGGCGCAACGGTTCGTATCTGGTCTATCGCAAGTTGCAACAAGATGTCGATGGTTTATGGGCGTTCTTTAACCAACAATTTGTCAATACCCCCAAATTCGATCAATTTGACGTGTTGCGGACGGCCGCGAAAGCGTTCGGACGGTGGCCAAGCGGTGTACCGTTGGTGATGAGTCCGGAACGCGATAACCCTCAAATGATCCAATTGGCACGCGATACCCGTAACCATAGCTTCTTTAACGACTTCCGCTATCGGGCGGACGGGTTATACAACGATGAACGCGGGTTAGCCTGTCCATTCGGCGCACACATCCGTCGTAGTCATCCGCGTGACGCGATGTTAGACGATGCGCCGATGGAATCGATGCGAAACACCAGCCTTCATCGCATCATGCGGCGGTCCGCGGCCTTCGGAGAGTTGCCGAAATACGTGTTTGATAGCGACTTCTTCTTGAACAACGGCGCGCCGATCCATGTGGAGCGGGAATCGAAACCCGGTCACAAATCGGATCACGACGGGCAAGGGATTCACTTCTTTGGGATCAACGCCAACATTCAACAACAGTTTGAGTTTATCCAACAGGCTTGGAACAACAACGGCACGTTTAACGGGATGTACGGATCAAAAGACTTGGTGACCGGTCAACACGCCGAAGAAGAAATGCCCACCGCGCTGTTAGAAGAAGAAAGCGGGTTGTTTAACGACTTCTTGCAGATCCGCGAAGGCAAAAAAGCGAAAGCTTCGATGTTCTCCGGTGCTGGCATTATCCCACAAAGCGCACAACGTCAAGCGCAAGGCACGCCCGTGTTAGAACCGCAATTAGGGCGACTCTCGGAATTAGACGCGAATCCGATCCGCTTTGAGGTGACGCATCTCACCCAACCGGATCGCCCGCTCCATGAACGGTTGTATGACCTCAAGAACTTTGTCACCGTGCGCGGTGGGGCTTACCTGTTTATCCCCAGCTTACCCGCGTTGAAATTTATGACCGATACCCCTCCGAAAACCTCGTAAGCTTTCCACACGGCCGTCCTTGATTCAGGGGCGGCCGTGTCATTTTTGGCCGATCATGCGAACAGAATCAGGCGGATCATAAGATTGCCCCTTAACCCACACCAAAAGGCAAAAACAAGCTGAAAGTGTCCATTCATCCGATCCTCCTTAGGGTGATCACGGTCCTAAAAAACCGTTATGAGTAGTCCTTAAACCCCACCCTAACCTTCCAGTGATAGCCAAGTATGGCTAGGGTGAGGTTGTACGCAAGAAGTTTTCCTATGTCTATTTCTACGATTCATAAAAAATCGAAAAATACAGACAAATGTTACGATTTTTTCGCTCATCTGTGCTAAGCTTTCAACATTCGCTATCTGTGTAAGGATCGTTTCTCATGAGCAGACGTTACA
>JALOOG010000054.1 GCA_025454525.1 Anaerolineae bacterium
AACAGGCGTTACCGTTGACGCGGGCGGTCGGGGATCGCCGCGGTGAAGCGACCACACTCACCAACATAGGTGCGGTGTACTCCGATTTAGGGGACAAAGCGCGGGCGTTGACCTATTTTGAACAGGCGTTACCGTCCTTTCGGGCGGTGGGGGATCGCAGCGGTGAAGCGGCCACGCTCAACAACATCGGCATGGTGTACGATGCTTTAGGGGACAAACCGCGGGCGTTGACCTATTTTGAACAGGCGCTCCCGTTGCGACAAGCAGTAGGGGATCGCGGCGGTGAAGCGACCACACTTAACAATATGGCGGGGATTTACCTTAAAGAAGGCAAGTTGAGCGAAGCGGCAGCGATCTATCGTCAAATCATCGGGATCTTTCAAGCGATCGGGGCGGTATCGGAAGAGTCGGGATCGCGGATTAATCTCGCGGTGACATTAGCGCAACTGGGAGAGATCGCCGAAGCGATCACCCAAACCGAACAGGCGATCACGCTGCTTCAAAAGTATCAGTTGCCACAAAGTGCGGGTGGTGCGACGATCGCACAAATGGAAAGCTTTTTGGCACGATTGCGCGGCGGTGCGATCACTCAGACGCTTCCACCCGATCAAATTGATGCGCTTGTGCGTAATACAATCGCGGTGAAAACGTTTGCATCGGATAAGTTAAGGGAATGGCGCGATGCTCTGACCGATTTGAGTAAAACTTTTACATCTAAAGGCCCAACTTGGCAGATCGAAGTCGATTTTGTGGAGGCGTTGATCGCGGTCTTAGATGATCAACCGACCGAGATCGCGGACGATCACCCCTATGCGCCGCATGTCGGACAGGTGATCGCGGGCATCTTAGCTTCACAAACGCCGCAATTACAGCACCTTGATGCCCAAGAAATTGAAGTTTTGATCGGCAATACGATCGCGGTGATGACCACCACCCGCGAAAAACGTGAGGAATGGCGTGCGGCCTTGACTCAAAGTGTGACGATCGCCAGCCAACATCAACACACGGATGAGATCGGGTTTTTTGAGGCGTTGATCGCGATCGTGGACGGTGATGCGTCGATCACCTTGCCGCCGGAGCATCCGTATTATCCGGCGTGGCAACAGGTGATCGAAGGACTTGATCCAGACGCGGCCAAAGAGTCGCTGTTTGACCTGTTAGCGAACATGGTGATCGAAGCGAAAACCACCGCGCCGGATACAAGCGATCAGGTGCGTGAGGGGCTGCTAGAATTAGACGCGGCCGCCGCGCAAGACAACCCCCCGATCAGCCAATTTTTACGGGCGTTGATCGCGATCTTAGACGATCAACCGCTGAGTTTGCCGTCTGATCATCCGTATCACGCGGAATGGCAACGGGTGATCGATGCGTTGCGTTGAGATAACCCGCAAAATGACACATTGATCAAAGAGGGTGGAATCGGGTAAAATCGGATCATGAGACACAGATTTTAGTAGAATTTTGTAGTTTTTGAGGCGGATCATGAGTACCAAAGTCAAAAATCTCGTCACCGCGCAACCGCGCTTGTTATCGCTGTTGACCGCGATCACGATCGGGGCGGTCGGAATCGGGTTATATCTGGCGCTGGCCTACGCTGGCACGGATCGCATCCAAGGTGAAGTGCAACGGATCTTCTATCTGCACATGGCCTCATTTTTCGGGGCGTGTGTCGCTTATACGGTGACAGTGGTCGGGGGCGTGCAGTATCTTCGCACCCGTGAAGCCCGGTGGGATACTTTGTCGCTTGCCGGGGTCGAAGTAGGTTTAGCGTTAGCGTTGGTAAATATCGTGACCGGATCGGTCTGGGCGCGTCCGATCTGGGAGACGTGGTGGAATTGGGATCCCCGTTTGACTGCCGCGGCGATCTCGGTGTTGACCTATGCCGCTTACCTGATGTTACGCAACGCAATCGACAACATCGACACCCGGCGGCGATTTGCGGCGGTGTATGGCATCGTGGCGATCGTCACCGTGATCTTGACGTTTATCATCCCGCGCATCGTGCCGGAAACCATTCATCCGATCGTGATCGGGCCGAGTCCTGCCAATGCCGAAGGGGACTTTGAGATGTCTGCACGATCCGGCATGGTGTTAGGCGTGAACATCTTGATCTGGATGACGTTGGTGCCGGTGACGTTGATGTGGTATCGGGTGCGGTTACAAAATTTTGCGGAACGGGTAAACGAACTGCGTTTAGCCGTGTTGAGCGGTCAATCAAGTTAGGAACGGACTCCATGTTACAAACTGCGGAATATTTGCTGTTGGGGTTGGGATTATCGGCGGTGATCATGGCGCTGTTTATCGGCAGTTACCTGATCCGTTACCGCAATCTGCAACAAGATCTCACGATGATCGAACGACTCCAAGAAGACGAACACGAAACCACCGACTTTGAGAAGGCAAAACGGGCGGAGTGATCCGCCCGTTTTTTTAACCTAGTGACTCGCGCCGAATTTAGCGAGATCCGTCCCGGGTTGATAGATCGATCCGTCCGGCAAGCGCACCCCGTTTAAGTTGGCATCCTCAAAGTTGGCCTCGCGCAAGTTAGCCCCTTCAAGGTTGGCATTGGTCAAATTGGCGTTTTCAAAGCTCGCATCGCGCAAATTGGCGTTGCGTAAATTGGCATTGGTCAAATTGGCCCCCTCCAGACGCGCATCCCGTAAGATCGCGCCTTCTAGATTGGCGTTGGTCAAATTTGCGCCCTCAAAGTTGCACTCGGTCAAAGTTGCGCCGCTCAAGTTCGTCTCATGCAGATTCGCCCCTTCAAAATCGGCTTCGGCCAAGCCCGCGTGAGCAAAATTCGCGCGCCACAGATTCGCCCCGGTGAAATTAGACTCGCGTAGATCCGCGGCGCTAAAATTGGTTTGTTGGGCGCTCACCCCTTCCAATGACGCATCGCTCATTTGCGCGTTCTCAAAATTGGCCTGATTCAGATTCGCCCCGGTAAAGTCAGTATCGCGGAAATTTCCCCTAGACAAGTTGGCTTCGGCCAAGACCGCGCCTTCAAAGTTAGCATCCTCCGCTTGGACTTCACTCAAATTCGCCTGATGGAGATTTGCCCCGGTCAACAGCGCATCCGCTAAATTTGCGCGATACAAATTTGCCCCATGCAGATTTGCGCCTTCTAGATTCGCATCCCCTAGATCGGCGGTGCTAAGATTCGCGCCGTCCAGATTCGCCCCCATTAGAGTCGCATCGCTTAAATCGGCGTTATGTAAGATCGCGCCGGCCAGATTCGCGCCTTCCAAAGTCGCATCGCTTAAGTTCGCGTCGCTGAGGTCTTTGCCGGCCAAATTCGCCCCGGTGAGATCGGCATCGCGCATATTTGACAGATCGACATTTGATAAGGCACGGCTGATCGTCTTTTTGGTCATGGTGATGATCTCATCTTGCAGTTCACGCCCGATGTTTTTCATTTTGCCGCCGTCTTGGGGATCGCGCTGTTGCAATTGATCTTCAAGGTAGTGGTTCAATTGCCCGCTTAACAAATACACCTGTGAGAGCAAGGCTGCGTCCTCTGTGTCTGTGTCTGTGTCTAATTGTAGCGTCTGGATATAAAAATCATCGGGCATCGCTTCGGCGATCTTTTGCTGTAAGCTGGTGTAACTTTTAGCTGAAAGCTTGCCGACTCCGCTCACATTGGTCAAACGGATCGATTTTTCCACCGATTGATGTAAGGCCCGTAATGCTTGAAGGGCTTGCATGAGTTGTGCGGTTTCCATGTGGGTTTTAGCTCCTAACTCTGTTGAATAGCGATCAAAATTTCGGGTCGGATCAGGCGACGTAACGCCTTTTTAGCGTGGAAGATGCGTGATTTTACCGTGCCGATGCTGATCTCTAACACTTGCGCGATCTCATCGTAGGTGAGGCCTTCTTCTGCATACAGCATCAAACTCTCGCGTTGCGCGTGTGGGAGTCGGGACATGGCCTGCTCGACCTCTAGCTTAAGCAACAACCAATGAGTCGCATCTTCTGGCGAGTCACCTTGATCCCGTAGGGCAAAGTTAACCCGTTGGGTCGGTAGCGCCTCTGGATCATCGGCATCAATCGAAACGTGTTCAAACCGCCGCCAATGGCGCAAGCGATCGTAACAGCGATTGCGTGCGATCCGTAGCACATACGGCCGTAAATGGGCGATCGATTGCACTTGATCCAACGTCTGATACAGCGCGATCAAGGTCTCTTGTACGATGTCCTCGGTTTCGCTTTCGGTGATGCGACGGACAAAGCGGGTTAACAGCGGGGTTAAGGCCGCGTGAATCTGTTCAAAAGCCGCACAATCGCCTGCTTGCGCGTCGGCCAACCAAGTGATCATCCGCTCATCCACAAAAAACCTCCTTGCCTGTCTGTGTTAGGATACGGATAACGGATCAAAGCGGTTCAAAATTGCTTAGCAGATCAAAAAATTACGCTATAATGGCAATGGCACATAGAGACCTTTAGAAAACATTGAGGAGAGCTTCATGGTCAATTCATTTATCCAAGGTGCAATCAGCAGATCAAATCGCAATCGGCTGTTATTCAGTGGATTTTTGATCTTAGTGGTGGTCGGCGCGGCGGTGTTAAGCTATCGCTATCTGTTTAACTTTGTGCGTGGCCCGTTTCCGGTGACAGTCGAACAGATCGAAACGATCTCGGACATTGAATCGCATCAAGAATACTATGTGACGATCGAAAACAAAGACGTATTCGACTCGTCCTACTATTATTACACCGAAAGCGGCGGCGTTGAGACCATTACCGAGAGCTATTTGATCATGCTGTTGGATGAAAAAATCCTCTTGATCGAAGTAGACGGTTCGGTAGATGAAGATGACTTACCGATCAGCTATACTGGGTCGCTGGTGCCGATTCCGGAACGGATCAATCGTGAGGTCATCACCGACATCGTGAGCGAAGATGATCGCTTGGAAGGCTTGTTTTTGCCGTATATGTTGGATGCCAGCGATTTTCGCGGGTCTGGTGCGATCGGTTTAGGGATCGGTGGGTTGGCATTATTGGGCGGTTTGTACGGATTTTTCACCGGAATCGGGCGGAACAATAACCCTGACTCGCATCCGATCATGAAGCAGTTAGCACAATTCGGCGATCCGACGCTCACTCGTGAACAGATTGATCAAGATATGGGTGAAAATCATAAACAATTCCAAACCTTGCACTTTACCCGGCGTTGGTTGATCAACACCGGCAGCGGGACACAGATCACCCGCTACGGGGATCTGATGTGGGTGTATAAACAAGTCACCCAACACCGTACCAATGGGATTCCCACTGGTAAAACCTATAGCGCGGTGATCTACGATCGCTTTGGCATGGTGATCACGATCAATGCCAAAGAAGAACAGGTTGAACAATTGCTAGAAACGATCTATTCGTATGCACCTTGGGCGATCTATGATCACAGTCCAGAGCTGGTAAACGCATGGAACAAAAACCGAGTCGAATTTATCGCGCAGGTCGATCAACGCAAGGCACAAAGTGGCGCGCAAAAAATCGCTTAGACATCAACCGACGCAACTTTTCGATCACGGCTGACGTATATGGTTTATCATCATCCGTGATCGCTAAGGTTAGGAGTTTCTCATGGGTTGTATGCGTGCCTTGCTGTGTATTCTGTTACCTCCGTTGGCGGTATTAGATCGGGGATGCGGTACGGTGATCATCGTCACAGCGTTAACCATTGCGGGTTGGGTACCAGGGGCGATCGCCGCGTTACTGCTCAATTTCATGGCGGCCAACAATCAGCGCCGAGATTAAGCGAATATCCGGCAAAGATTCACCTTTACTTTAACTACGCTCTTTATTGTGAGCCTTAGTTCATTAGTTGAGGCTCACATGATTCAACGTTGGCGTACCCTTGAACCTGTCCAACAATTCGGGATTCTGCTCTTATCGGGATCGTTGTTGATCGCGATATTTGCGTTTGTCAATGCCCATGGCGCATTTCATCCGATCCGATTTATCCAATATCTGATCAGTGATTACGCCGCCAATATCAGTTCAGAATTGATCGGGATCGCGCTTACCGTGTTGATCATCGATCGCATGAATCGCGATCGGGATCGCATAGAACGCCGTCAACGCGAATTGGAGCGCCAACAAGAGGAGAAAAAGCGATTGATTCGTCAGATGCGAAGCGTGGATAATGGGATCGCGGTGCAAGCGGCGCATGAACTTCGGGCGAAGGGGTGGCATGAGGACGGATCGCTCAAAGGTACGGATCTGCATGAGGCGAATTTAAGTGGCGTGGATCTTTCGCGGGCGATGTTGATCGGCGCAAGTTTGACCAAAGCCAACTTATTCGGCGCAAACTTGGAACGTTGTGAACTCAACGGCGCGATGCTGAATAAGGCTGATTTACGCGAGTCGGATCTAGATCGGGCGGTGTTAGAAAAAGCATTTTTGATCGAAGCCGATCTCAGTGATTCGTCAATGGAGCGAATCGATCTCACCAACGCTTTATTGAGTTTGTCCTCATTGCGGCGTTGTATGTTGCGACGGGCGATCTTACGTGGCACGGATCTCACCGAAGCGGATTTACGCGATGCGTTTTTAGAAGTGGCCGAATTTGACACCCAAACCACCTTACCGGACGGATCAAAATGGACTCCCCAGACAGATTTAGGCCGGTTCACCAACCCGCGTCATGAGCAATTTTGGCGTTCGGATAATCCGGTATCCCCTGCTTTTCGTTCTCGTGCCAGTTGAGTTTGCGTTACAATCAGACCCCATTGAACGATGATTTAAGGATAAAGTGGCCATGTTGGATATTTTGTTTAAACGCAATCCGTCCACTGAACAATTGATCAAACAAATGGGCAGCAGTGATAACGCGGCGGCCTTGCGTGCGGCTGCTGCTCTCAAGGAACGGTTATGTCTGCAAGATGGATCGATGCACGGGGTTGATCTTCGCAAGGCAAATTTACGGGAGGCACGTTTGGCCCGTGCTAGTTTACGCGAGGTGATCCTTGATGAAGCGATCCTCGCTTATGCCTATTTTGGTGCCAGCAACTTACAAGGCGCGCATCTACAACAGGCCGATCTACAAGGCGCAAATTTACGGGAAGCGCAATTTACCTATGCGGATCTTTCACAAGCGGATCTCCGGGGCGCGCATTTAGCCGAAGCCGATCTCCGCCAAGCCAACTTAGTCCAAGCGGATCTCCGTGAGGCGAATCTATGGCGGGCCAAGTTACAAGGGGCGGATCTTTATGGAGCGAATTTAAAAGACGCAAATCTCTACCTGACCGAATTTGACTCACACACCCGCTTACCAGATGGATCGTATTGGTCACCTGATCGGGATCTAAGCGGATTCACTGGCTAAGACTTTAGGCAGATCGCACAGATGATCACGCTCAATTATTCAGATTGCACCAATTGAATCGATTTTTTATTTGACAAGTTGCACAAATCATGAAACAATATTCGGTAGACTTGGATGCACAAGATATTTTGCTGTTAAATGTGTTGCAACAAGACAGCAGTATCAGCAACGTAAAATTAGCCGAACGGGTGAACCTATCACCCCCTGCGACTTTAGCGCGTGTGCGACGACTCGAAAATCTCGGTTTGATCCGCCGTTATGTAGCGCTCTTGGACACCGACAAGCTAGGCTACGATATGGTGTGTTTTATCACGGTGAGCCTACAGATTCATCAACCGGATGAGGTGAGTCGCTTTCGGGCGGCGATCAAACAGATGCCAGAAGTGTTAGAGTGTTATCACGTTACGGGCGATTACGATTACATTTTAAAAGTCGTCGTTCACAATCGCCAAGAATTACAACTTTTTTTAATGGATCGGTTAACCCCGCTCCCATGTGTTGGACGGATTCAAACGCGGGTGGTTTTAGACGAATTAAAATCCACCACCGCCCTCCCGTTACCCGCACCTGATTGATCAAGATAGAGGTTTTTTAAACGTATGGCAACGATCGAACACATCATCCCCTACCGTTTTAGCTCTGAAGGTCAACACCTTAAACGCTCAGTCATGCGTGAACTGCTCAAACGCGCTTCTGAACCGGATGTCATCTCCCTAGCAGGCGGTCTCCCCGATAGCGATCTGTTGCCGACCGCGGCGTATCAAGCTTGTCTAAATGAAGTGATCGCCCATGAAGGCGGACGGGCCTTGCAGTATCGTCCGCAATATGAGCCGTTGCGTGCTTGGATCGGTGGTTGGATGCGCGGGCGCGGAGTAGATTGCGACGATGATCAAGTGATGATCACCAATGGCAATCAACAAGGCCTCACCATTCTTTCCAAGTTGTTTTTAGAACCCGGTGAACCGGCGGCCATTGAAGCGATCACCTTTACGGGGGTGCAACAAGTGACCGTGGGCCGCGATGCTCACATTCACCCGATCCCGGTCGATCTCACCACTGGAGCGGATACGGATGCGATTGAACGGATCTTCGCGCAATATCAACCGCGTTTAGCGGTGATCATCCCCGATTTTCATAACCCGCTTGGGGTGAGCCTGACCGATGAAAAACGTCGCTTGATCGCTGCTATGGCTGGGGAGTATGGGGTGCCAGTGGTTGAAGATGACCCGTATTCCGCGTTGCGCTTTTATGGCGAAGCGTTGCCACCCATCCGGGCGTATGATCGGAGTGATTATGTGTTTTATTTGGGATCCTTCTCAAAAATGCTTGCGCCGGGTTTGCGTTTGGGGTGGATGATCGCGCCGCGTGAGTTGGTATCCCGGATCACCACGATCCGCGAGTCGATCGATCTGGAGTCTTCGGCGTTAACGCAACGGGCGGTCTATCAATTTGTGTCGAATGGTCAACTTGAGCCGCATCTGGCACAGATGAACGCGGAAAATCGGGTGCGCTGTGAGGCGATGCTGAGCGCGTTGGATCAACACTTAGGATCGATCGCCCATTGGACAAAACCAGACGGCGGCTTGTTTGTCTGGTTGACCTTGCCGGAAGCGATCAACACTTGGGATTTATTACCCCGGGCGATTGACGAACAGCGCGTAGCTTATATCCCCGGTAGTGCGTTTTCGGTGAGTGGTGGACATCATAACACGATGCGCCTCAATTTTAGCAATGGTAAACCTGACTTGATCGTGCGTGGTGTGGCACGTCTGGCCGACGTGATCCGCGCTGCCTTATGATCCGTCATCTGATTATTTTTTTAGGAGGAGATTTTTAAAATGGTTGATCAAATGATTGAAGCCCCTGCCGTCACCCAAGAATCGGATCACTTACAGATCAAATCGATTGATCATGTACATTGGTGGGTGGGGAATGCGAAACAAGCGATGTATTACTGGTGGCAAGCGTTCGGGTTTAAACCGGTGGCATATTCCGGTTTAGAGACGGGCAATCGTCGGTTTGCGTCGTATGTGTTGCAAAGCGATAACATCCGCTTTGTTCTTTCATCGGCCTACCGCCCAACGGATGAGATCAGCGCACATCACATGCTCCATGGTGACGGCGTAAAGATGATCTCGTTAGAGGTAGAAGACGTGGCGCAAGCGTATCAGGCTACCGTGTCTCGTGGCGCGATGAGCGCTTGGGAACCCCGTGAAGAACGCGATGAATATGGGGTGTATCGCACCTCTGCGATCCGTACCTATGGCGAGGTGTTGCATGTGTTTGTGGATCGCAGTGATTATCAAGGGGTATTCGCACCGTCCTATAAGGCGATCCAATTCGAGGCGAAACCGACTGGGTTAGTCGCGATCGATCACATGGTCGGCAATGTGGAACTGGGCAAGATGAATTATTGGGTGAACTTCTACAACCGTGTCATGGGTTTTCGCCTGTTACAAGGCTTTAGCGATGATCAAATCAGCACCGAATATTCCGCGCTGATGTCGAAAGTGATGTCGAATGGCAATGGGCGGGTGAAGTTCCCGATCAATGAACCGGCCGAAGGCAAGAAAAAGAGTCAAATTGAGGAATACCTTGATTATTACATGACTCCCGGCGTTCAGCATGTCGCCATGATCACCAAGGACATCATCGCCACTGTGCGCGAACTGAAAAATCGCGGGGTGGAGTTCTTGCGCGTCCCAGAGACCTATTATGATGTTTTGCCGGATCGCCTGAAAGAGGTCAACGTAAAAGAGGATCTTGCCGCGATCCGTGAATTAGGGATCTTGGTGGATTATGACGATGAAGGCTACTTATTGCAGATCTTCAGCCGGCCGTTACAAGATCGTCCCACCGCGTTTATTGAGGTGATTCAACGGCATGGCGCGCGCGGTTTCGGCGCAGGCAATTTCAAGGCGTTATTCGAGGCGTTAGAACTAGAGCAAGAGCGTCGCGGCAATCTCTAATTCCAAGATGAGTAGGCGCGGTGAGGCACACTTACAGCGCCTGATGAGACATGCTGATGATTGAATTTTATACAGTAGAAACCTTTGAACACTTTTTGACACAACCAGAAAACCGGGATCGGCTGTTTGAGTTGATCTACGGAGAGATTGTTGAGAAGATGCCAACTGAGGAACACGGAATCATTGTCTTAAACATCGGTTCAGCCATTCGTCACTTTCTCAAAACACATCCGATCGGACGAGTATCCGTCGAAACTTGTTATCGGCTGCCTGATGATCCTAAAAATGCGAGTCAACCGGATCTTTCGTTTATCAGCGCAACCCATCAACTCGCGATTGTACGACAAGGCGCGGTGTTACAGATGCCCGATCTCGCGGTTGAGGTGCGCTCTCCTGATGATACACTGGTCGAATTACGTGCTAAGGCGGCTTACTACCTTAAACACGGCACTTCATTAGTGTGGTTGATTGATCCCACTACACAAAGCGCCGAAGTTCAAAGCCGACTCGATACGGGTGCAATTACATCCCTCACCATCGATCGGGATGGTCACTTAGACGGACAAACGGTATTACCGGGGTTTCGCCTATCCATGTCGGAGGTATTTGAAGCGTGAAATTGATCGATTTTACCCCGTTATCTGAAACCTATCCTCGCTTTGGGGTGATCACGCCCAAGGGGGCGATCATTGAGATCGGCGAAAGCGAAAAAGGCACACTTTCCGGCTTTATCACCCGTGCGACACCGGGGATCGACGAGATCCGCGCACTGATCGAGTCGGTAGACGCGGGAAACGCGCCGATCTTAAAAGGCCATACCCGCCGCGTGTTTGATCAAGATGCGGTCACATTACACGCGCCCTTGTCACCGATGCGGAGTTTGCGTGATTTTTACGCTTTTGAGCAGCATGTTAAAACCGCGAATCAGAATCGCGGTCGGGAAGTACCAAAAGAGTGGTACGAGATTCCGGTGTTCTATTTTTCTAATCACAATGCGATCTATGGGCAGGATCAAGTGATCCCCTATCCGCGTCAATCCTCCGCGTTAGATTATGAGCTAGAGATCGCGTGCGTGATCGGCAAAGGTGGGATCAACATCGCGCCGGAGGCTGCCGAAGATCACATCCTTGGTTTGATGATCTTCAACGATTGGTCAGCGCGGGATCTGCAACGTCAAGAGATGGTCGTCGGATTAGGTCCGGCCAAAGGCAAAGATTTCGCGTCGTCTTTTGGCCCGTACTTGGTGACGTTAGATGAATTAAGCGATCGTCACATGGGACGGCCGGGGGTCTACGATCTCGAAATGGTGGCGCGGGTCAATGGTGAGGAGCGTTCTCGTGGCAATATGCGTGATCTGTATTATTCGTTTGGTGATTTGATCGCCCGCGCTTCGCAAGATGTGCCGTTGTATCCGGGTGAGGTGATCGGATCGGGGACTGTGGGAACAGGGTGCTTGTTAGAGATCACGCGGGCGCAAGGCCCATGGTTGCAACCGGGCGATGTGGTCGAATTGGAGATCGAACGTCTTGGGATCTTACGCAACACTATTGGCCAAAAATCATAGCAAAAGATAATAAAACCGCAGGTGTGGTTTGGTTTATTAGTTTTAATTGAGAGGAACAAAAAAACATGCCATTTTACGTCAAGCAAGGGGAGATTCCCCACAAGCGCCATGTACAGTTTCGTAAATCAGACGGCGGACTCTATCGTGAAGAAGTGATGGGACTCGAAGGGTTTCATGGCATTCAATCGATCTTGTATCATCACTTTTTGCCGCCGCGTGTGATGCAAACCGAGTTGATGGGCCCCGCCAAAACCCACTACACCGATTACGGGGCATTGCGTCATCGTGCCTTTGCAACCAAAGACCTTCACGCGGGTGGCGATCCGGTGTCAGCGCGCCGCACCCTGTTAGGTAATAACGATGTCACTTTGGGAGTCAGTCACTCCACCGAACGGATGTCGTATTTCTATCGGAACGCGCAAGCCTATGAAGTTTGGTTTGTGCATGAGGGACGCGGGACGCATTATAGCCAATTCGGAAAACTCCCATTTGAACCCGGTGATTACATCGTGATCCCATTTGGCACGACTTGGCAGATCGAAACCGAAGGCGAAGCGCGCTTTTTTGTGATCGAATCCCCGTCCCAGATCGAAGCGCCGAAACGCTATCGCAACGAATACGGTCAATTTTTAGAGCATTCGCCTTACTGTGAACGCGATATTCGCACACCAGAATACACTGCGCCGATTCTTGACAAAGGGGAATTTGAGGTGCGCGTCAAGGTGCGCGATGCGATCAGCCGCCATGTGTTGGATCATCATCCGCATGATGTGATCGGATGGGACGGCTGCTTATATCCTTGGATCTTCAACGTGCGTGACTTTGAGCCGATTACCGGCCGTGTGCATCAACCGCCCCCGGTGCATCAGACCTTTCAAGGGTGGAATTTTGTGGTGTGTTCATTTGTGCCGCGCCTGTTTGATTATCATCCGGAAGGCATTCCCGCCCCGTACAATCATTCCAACGTGAACAGCGATGAAGTGTTGTATTATTGCGATGGCAACTTCATGTCGCGGCGTGGGATCGAAAAATACGACATCACTTTGCATCCCAGTGGCATTCCGCATGGCCCGCAACCCGGCGCAACCGAAAAATCGATCGGCGTGGAAAAAACCGAAGAACTTGCTGTGATGGTCGATACCTTTCACCCGCTGCATGTGGCAATCGACGCGCTAGAACTCGAAAAACCCGAATATATGGACTCGTGGATCGATCCTGCGTGGGAATAGTGTAGGGGAATCGTAGGGCAATCGTAGCAAAATATTGGCATGGGATGATGTATACTTCTTAAAAAAGCTAGGAGATTACATTGTCCCATGCGTAAATTTGTGTTGTTGCTCATTGCAATCTTGTCGATTGGCATTTTTGCCCAAGATAATATCCCGACTTTACCCTCCCTAATTTAGTAATGCAAGATGTCATAATTGAACCCGCTTTGTTTCCCGTGTCTCCCACCTCCGTGATCGTTCATCCCCTGATTCACTTATTTAACCAATGGCAAGGTAACGGTTTTTTGAATCGTAGTTGGATTGGACAGTTTGCCGTACCAGCTCGTTTAGGAACAGTTGGTACATCCGATCAACAACTTTCGGGTGATCGTCGCTATTTTGAAGCGCACTGCTTAATTAACTTCATTTTTGTATCGAACATCTGGTAAAAGGGAGTCAAAGATGAAATTTTTCGTTGTTTTAATATTGTGTTTGCCTATAACCTCTACATGGGTTTTTTCGGAAACAATCACGCAACCCATTTTGTATCGTATCGCTCCCGTTTGGAGTCCCGATGGCACCTTGATCGCTACCGTAGGCGCTACAAGTGTTGATATTTGGAACACTGATACCACTTCACCGACACTTTTAACTACTCTTTCGATCGATTCAGCGAGTGCGCTCGCATGGCATCCGACCGATCGGTTATTGGCAATTGCCAAGACCGATTATCAGATCCAACTTTGGGACATTCTCCAAACACAACTGATAGATACGGTTACAACCACTATCACTTCACCGATCATCTCGTTAACATGGACGCAAAACGGTTCAATGTTGATTTACGGTACAGATCCGGAGACGAGTCCCGCTACCTTTGTTTGGGATCTTCAGACCGAGCGTCTTATGACCACATTCGCTTCACCTGGCTTCGATCTCACTATTGATCCAAGTGGACTCTATTTACTTCATGGTGGTTCAAATGCCAAAGTCTGGAATATGAACCATTTTGGCTTAGAAGCGGAATTTGATACCCCCCAAGACACCAACAATTTTGCTACGTCCGTAGGTTGGAGTCCTGATAGTACCTCATTGATCACAGGGGGTATGAACGGCGCGGTTTACGTTTGGGAATTAAACAATTCCTTGCAACCGCGTTTATTTTTTGCGGGCAGTCCAGCGTATCAACCAGTAAATGGGGCCGCTTCAATCTATATCCCCTATGAACAATTGGTTCAAACTTGGATTCGTGATGTTGCCTTTACCGCTGATGGTCAACGAGTGGTCAGTGTTGCCGCCGATGGGACTACTCAAATGTGGGAGCTGAATTTAACCCAACAAATAAAGATCCAACAACTGCCCGTTATACTGGGGGCAGCATGGAGTCCACATGCGGTACGCCTCGCTTATTTTGAAGCTGATCGCGCCATCATTAACGCCTCAGACGTTACGATCGCACCATTACAGATCGCGGTGCCGTTCGCCTCACAAGCGCAATGGAGCGCGTTAGCCGATGTGTGTCTCACATCCACGCAATCCCGCGCCGATCTCGACTCTTTACTGCAAAACGAAAACTACGATCAGCTTGAAACCGCGTTAGTCGCTTTACCGGATGATGCGATCCCGTCCGCTTGCCGCGCCGATCTGATCGCGATCGCGCAAGCACTAAGATCGTAATCACGCGAAAGGGTAGATGATGATGAAAAATAAACTCCTAATCACAGGGTTGGTGATCCTGAATCTGTTTTTGATGCCTAGTCAAGTTCAAATAGCCCAAGTAATACCGAGTGTATGGGATTACTATCGCGTCCCACCGGTTTGGAGTCCCGATGGAAACACGATTGTATCTATTGAAGCGAATACGATCTACCTTCATTTTACAGATGCTTCGCGTGAAAATCTCACACTCAATGGACATACAGGTGAGGTTTTAGCGGCCGCTTGGAGTCATGATGGTCGCTTCTTGGCTACAGGTGGAATCGATGGGGTATTAAAGATTTGGGATGTCAGTACAGGAGAGATCGATCGGCAATTAGAGGCCGAAAGATTAACTTATCCATTTGTATATCCACCCGTGATTGCATCGATTCTTTGGTTGCAAAATGATACTCAACTTGCGGTTTCTTATTTAGTTGGGGAACTTAGTTTTTTACTCATCCTTGACGCTGATTCTTTAGAGCAGTTAAGGGCGATCGAGTTCGGCGGTTTTTACACCCTCAATAGTATGACGCTACATCCAGATGGACAACGGCTTGGGGGACGTTTCTTCGCCTTAGATTTAGCTCCTCCACACATGATCACCTCATTTGAGCATCCCTTTGATCAATACACTAGCATTTTACTTGATCACATAACTTGGAACTTTGCAGGGATACAGTTAGCGGCAGGTTCTGTAAATGGCTATGCTTTCGTTTGGGATTTTGCTTCCGGGGAGCTTGTACAACAGTTTTCCGTAAATGATTTAGCATTGATCGATGGAACGTCACCTTCCGATCTTTGGCCGGATATATGGGTACAATCCCTAAAGTTTAGCCCGGATAGTGAAACCCTTGTCACCATTGCAGGAGACGGCACAACACGACATTGGCAAGTCGCAACGGGGCAATTGTTAGCGGAACGCGATCTCACCCCCACCGACCAGATTATCGCGGCCGCCGCATGGAGTCCCTATGCCGCCCGTATAGCTTATTTTGCCTTGAATCGTGAGACCACCACCCCGTTAAGAACCGCATCCCTGCCCGCTTTACAGATCGCTGTGCCGTTCGCCTCACAAGCGCAATGGAGCGCGTTAGCCGATGTGTGTCTCACATCCATGCAATCCCGCGCCGATCTCGACTCCTTGTTGCAAAACGAAAACTACGATCAGCTTGAAACTGCATTAACGGCTTTATCAGAGGATGCGATCCCGTCCGCTTGTCGTGCCGATCTGATCGCGATCGCGCAAGCGTTAGGATCCTAGCGTGCTTCGACGGGGATCGCGGCAGTGATCCCCGTTTTGCGTTATACTTCCGGCTGTCAACAAGCTAGGAAGTTTACACATGGACTCTGATAAAACACGCTTGCGCGCCTTGATCGATCAAATCGAAAGTTGGGTCGAACGCGCTGAACAAACCCAAAGCGATGCCCCCTATCCGACTCCGTTGGTTTCGATCGATGATTTTTTTATCGGCAACCCCAACACTAGCGGGGCATTTGCCGCTAACCTAGAAAATCACCCCGGCGAAGACGCGATCTATCACCGCTTGCAGATGATCTCCGCCCGCGCCGATGTGTATGGGATCTGGGTCGGTGTGATCCAAGCATATCCCGAAGCGTTAGATGAGTCGGACGGTTGGGCATATTCCGATCATCTCTACATTGCGACTCACGCTCATCCCGATGAGATCGCCGCATGGTTTGAGGAATATTACCCGGATGAGATCAATTTGGTCGATCTGGCGGAATGGCATCCAGTCTATCCGTTAGCGATCGCGGATGTGCCGATCTACTTCATTTTTTGGGATTAATTCACCATGACACGGATCTATGTCACCCGGATGATTGCCGACTCTGCCTTAGCGCGCTTGGGTGAGATCGGTGAAGTGCGCGTTTGGCCCGAAGATCGCCCCGTCCCCCGTGAGATCTTGATACAAGAGGCCGCCGAAGCGGATGCGATGCTCACGATCTTGACCGAACAAATCGATAGCACCTTGTTAGCGGCCACTCCACGCCTGAAAGTGATCAGTAATGTCGCGGTGGGTTACGATAACATTGATGTTCACGCCGCCAGTCAACGCCGACTCCCGATCGGCAATACCCCCGGTGTCCTCACCGAAACCACCGCCGATCTGGCCTTTGCCTTGATGTTGGCCGCCGCCCGCCGACTCCCAGAAGGCGAACAGTATGTTAAGCAAGGTCACTGGACGACATGGAGTCCTTCCTTGTTATTAGGGCGCGATCTGTATGGTGCAACTTTGGGCATTATCGGTTTCGGGCGCATCGGACAAGCCGTGGCACGCCGCGCTCATGGTTTTTCGATGCGTGTGATCTATCACGGCGGGCGCGCTCAAGCGGAGATCCCTGCGGAGCAACGTCCATTAGACGATCTCTTACGCGAGAGCGATTTTATCAGCCTACACGTCCCCCTCAAACCCGAAACGCAACGTTTGATCGGGACTCGTGAGCTAAGCTTGATGAAACCGACCGCGATCTTAGTCAATACCGCCCGTGGCAGCGTGATCGATCCGGTGGCGTTATATGTGGCTTTGCGATCTGGGCGTATCTGGGCGGCGGCCTTGGATGTCACCGATCCAGAACCGATCCCGTTGAGCGATCCCTTGCTCACCTTGCCTAACTGTTTGATCGTGCCACATTTAGGGAGCGCTACGGTGGCCACAAGGGAAAAAATGGCTCACCGCGCCGTTGATAATGTGTTAGCGGGCTTGCGCGGTGAACGTTTGCCCTATTGTGTTAATCCTGATATTTATGAATAGACCGAAAGAAAGGGATCGCCGATTATGGAACTTACCCCCTCACAATTGCCACACCAATCGCTCTATAAACTGATGATCGGATCGATCGTGCCACGCCCGATCGGGTGGATCTCCACCCTCGATCCAGACGGACGTTATAACCTTGCGCCGTATTCATTTTTTAACGCCGTTTGTCCCAACCCGCCGACGGTGTTGTTTTGTCCGAACATTCGGAGCGCCGATCACAAGACAAAAGACACCCTTAACAATGTGCGTGCTACAGGGGAATTTGTGGTGAATATCGTCAGCCAAGTATTGGCCGAGGCGATGAACCTCACTTCGGCCGAATTTCCGCCCGAAGTAGACGAATTTGAATACGCTAAGCTCACCCCGATCCCCTCACACGCTGTGAAACCCCCGCGTGTGGCCGAAAGTTTGATCCATTTTGAATGCCGTCTTATGCAGATTATCGACATCAACAGCGGCCCCGGCGGCGGCAGTGTGGTGATCGGAGAGATTGTGCATCTGCATGTTGACGATCGCGTATTGATCGGTACAGATAAAATTGACCTAGACGTATTGCAACCGATCGGGCGGTTGGCAGGTGCGGCTTATGCCCGTGTCACCGATCGTTTTGATCTGCCCCGCCCAACCTTTAAATAAGGGAAAAGAAATCCATACTCTTTTCTGACAAGTGTTGATTCACCCTTGTGGTATTATCAAAGTTAACGTCATTGGATCAAGATAGGATTCATCGATGGGTCGAATTTTGAAGAAACTGTTAGCAATACTTGATGGTACACCGGCGGTAACACGCTCACAAGGCGCGCCCGAACGCGGGCAAAGTCTAGTGGAGATGATCTTTATCATCCCGATTTTAGTGATCATGATCGCCGGAATTGCCGAGATCGGATGGTATGCCAACAATTACATCAATTTGTTGGAAGCGGCGAAGGTGGGTGCGCGGCGTGGGCCATTCTTAAACGAAGAAAATGCCCCCCAAGCGATGGATCCGCGGGCCAGTATTTCACCGTTTATCGCCAGTAGCGGTAGTTTACAGTTGATGGATTTTGGGGATCCTTATCCGAATCCCGCACCATCGGCGGCCGATCTACCGCGTTTTCAGTCACGCGGGATCACCACCACCACGGAATTTCCCGATTGCGAGAGTATCGCGGTTGAGGATTTTAATTTCTACAACTTGGTGGCGTGTACCACGATCAATTCCATGGAACCCTTAGAACTCCGTCTTAACGGCAAAGATGACATCGTGGTGTCGGTCTTTTCGGTGCAACGGATCAATAGTGGCACTCCCGGTCAGATCAATCCCGGCAGTGATGAGCCATACGATTTTGACCTTGGCACCGAATACCCGGCCGGTCATCAAGTGGTCGTGGTTGGACGTTGGCCCCACAATGCCAATGAGTGTTTCGCGGCGGGTTCAGAGGCCGAAGCGCGTGATCCGTTCGATTACATCGAAAACGGCACATTAGACATCATCACGGTGGTCGATCCAATCACGAGTGATAACGTACTCTTGCCGATCGAACTAGCCGAACCGGTTTACGATGAGACCACTGGTGATATTATCAGTTATACGGGTTATTTGGATAACATCGCCGAATATCAGCGCGGGTGGTCATGGACAGGGCAACAAGTGGCCGATGCACCCGGCTTCACCGGCACTTGTTACGGTTCAGAGTTTACCTCCTTGCAGGTGCAAGCGTTGATGAACCTCCCTCAATTCATCCGATCGGGGGATCCGGGAGTGGGCGGTGAACCAGGGACAGGTGAAGAGATCCGCCAACGTCGTCTCCGCCATTTGACCAGCCAAGGCGTGGTTTTGGTGGAAGTTTTTTGGGAGCATGACCTGATTTTAGGTCAGCAAATTCCGATTTTTTCTGCGGTCTATGATCTGTGGAACGGCGCGGATGATCCCAGCAATGATAATGATGTGATCGCCGTTTGGGCAGCCTTTCCTGCGCCCGCGGCTGAACCCGCTATCATTTACCAACTAGCCAACTAGTGATGAGGTGTGTATGAACCCTTCTCCATTTTCTAGAGTGGCACGACACCTAATCAAACGCGGTGAATCCGGACAAGCGATCATCATCCTCGCGCTTGGTTTCATCGGTTTGATCGCCTTTGTGGGGATTGTGACGGATATCTCGTTGATGTTCGTGCGCTATTCCACCCTAAGTCGTGCTGTGGATGCGGCTGCGATCGCGGCTGCTGGACAAATGCGCTCTGACCGCGATTTTGGTGATCTTGGGGTCGCGGCGCGCCAATTTATTGAGTTTCACGGGCTGAACCCGCTGGAGGTGGTGGTTGATACCTGTCAAACTGCCAAACCCGACCAAAACGATGTAGACGGAGACGGCAATACCACCGAACTCGATCCGGGCCTCTGTCCGCCGGATCAGCGTAAACTCGTTCGAGTCGGCGCACGGATCGAATCGCCTACTGTGTTTATGCGTTTGTTAGGCATCAGCAATTTTATGCTCTCCGCTGTGGCCGTCTCAGAAACCGCGGTGTTAGACGTGGTGATCGTGATGGACGTGTCGGAGTCGATGTTGGATGAAACCAGCTATGACGACTACGCCGCGATCGGCATGGGCAAGGTATATGTGCCACCGCGCTTAGGAGGTAACAGCTTCAATCCTGAAGATCCGTCCGAAAACGGCACGATCTATCAACGCATGTATCGGGAACACCGTACCCTGTATAACTTAAGTCGTCTGGGGGGCGGTACTGCCTATTGTCATCAAGGTAGTGCCGAAGTCAATAATGGCGCGGCCACTCCCTTTGGCTACTTAGATGATACCTTTACCGGATGCGAAATTAACGGACCAACCCCCACTTTACAACGTTTCTGGGATGATTTTATCATTCATCACAGTCAAAAAATGATCACCGATCGCCTGTTTTATCCTAACGGCGGTAGCGCAGGCGGCAATGGCTTAGATTACGTCGGTTTACCCGTGAATCAAACGGTGCGCCCGGCGAACCCGGCGTTGCATGTGCGCGGCAATGACGCGAATCCCAATTACACGGTTGGTATTTTTGATGTCCCTGGCACCTCTAATCAACAACATCCGCGCTTAGATTGTCGGGTGCGGTTTTGGCCCTATTCGATCAACATCCCGATGCGTGAAACCGGGGGAGATCGTCTGGTCGAGATCTATGATGATTTGGGAGTCTCATGGCCCAAACGGATCAACGGTGAACCGATCTGGGATGGGTTTGTACCTTCCTACAACTTCTATGGGTGCTGTAACGATCCGACAACCAACGGCCGTATCAACCCTGACACCGGCCAATTAGAAAACATCAATGGCGGCGCATTCAGTTACACGGGCAACTGGAATGACCCCGATAACAATTTCGCCGATCTGATCTGTCAACCGTTCAAACAAGCACGGGATGCGACTCGTCAATTCTTGGATCGAATCGACTTTGAGCGCGGCGATCGTATCGCGTTTGTCACCTTTGATCGTGGTTCTTACCTGATCGATCCCGATGGGGCCTTCGGCCGTCAACAACCGGCAAGTCCAACGGCGGAAGTTTGCCCTTCCGAGGCGACCAGTTATGCCATGACCGACATTGACGGGGACGGCGTTGATGACGAGATGCGCTCTCAACTTACCCACATGATCGAAAGCGATTGTCGTGCGCGGATCACGTTGGATAAAGACATCGGGGTGCGTGCCGAACCCAATTACTACAATTGGAAAGAAAACGGCGGCGGTTGGGAAGGTTTCGCCGAAGGCTTAGACGACGAAGGGCAATCGCGGCGGGTCTTCTACAATCACCGCCCACTTAACCCCACCCAAGCGTCACTTGATGCCAGCGGACGGCAAGCCTATAACACCTATCCGGTGAAAGGCAACTGCCCGATGCAAAATGCGTCGTTAGAGTTCTTAACCAGTCGTTACTCACTCTGGCAACGTGGGGACTATAATACCTTAGGTAGTCCCGACATCAACCGTCCGACTCTACCGCCCGCACCAGGTCTCTATCGCACCATGATCCCCACGCCATGGCAAGGTCCTTGGGTGAGCGCGGGACTCGATGTGCGGAATAGCTATGAACTCTGGACGACGTGTCGGGGTACTAATATCGGCGCGGCCTTACGTGCTGCCAGCAATGCGTTACTTGATCCCAACACCACTCGGCGCACAGGCGCAGTATGGGTGATCATCTTCCTAGGGGATGGTGCGGCCGGCGCAAGTGATCCCGTCCGGCAAGAAGGTTTTAAACTGGGTGATGGACGGATCAACAACGCGGGTGACATCAGCGCTTATGCAGACTGGGGCCCTAACCCTGCCGCATGGCCGGAAAGTTGGACCAACTACATCCCGCAACCATTACCAAATCCACCTTCACCGATCACTTTTAACGTGCGTTATGGGTCAACCAATCCAGCTAACCGCACCGAATACGGCGTGTTTGGCTTGTGTCCGTTGGGTTATCCGGATGCGCGTTCCCGTTTGACTCGCGCCTTAGGTTTCGGTGAACAACCCACTTTCCCCTACTGCTCCGATACTGATCCGTTCACCCGCAATTTCTGTGGCCGTCCAAGCGCCGCGCAAAACACCGGAGTCGGCGGACAATGTACTGGCACTAGTTCTTATGCCGAAGGGTTCTCACCCGGCGCACGCGATCGCGATTACGATTGTGATCCCGTAGGTGAACCGGATTACCGCCCTGGCGAAACTGTGGAAGACTATAACTTACGCAAAGGCAACCTATTCGATGTGGATATTGGGGCATGGGCAGATAACCTCTCACCTGCCACCAGTGAATGTAGCCCGCTCTACGATGTAGACGATTACGCCCGCGATTGGGCCGACTTTATCGGCTTGGCGCGCGGATCGGGGGATGAACAATTACCCAGCATTTTTAGCATCGGCTTCGGTTTGACCTTTGCCAACGATATAGACGGCACTGGACAACCTGTCACCAACGATGACCAATTGCGTCTACAAAATCCCGAAGATTTCTTAGGGGAAGAACTGCTCCGTTACATCGCCGATGTGGGAGATAACTTCCAAATTGACGTTGATCATCAACAAGATTACCTAGATGACGGCATCATCAATAACTCGGTGCTGGACTGGGGTCCACGCGGGGTTTGTGAAGCCCCCGGCGATCCCGGTGAGTATGCACCCTTGCCACCGCGCCAAAGTTGCGGCAATTACTACAATGCCCCCAATCAGGCCGAGTTGCAATTGGTGTTTGAAGACATCGCCTCCCGGATGTTCACCCGTTTGACCGGGTGATCTGACTCATCTCGCAACTGCCGCCCGGGTTGTCCGGGCGGCCTTAACCGAAGGATATGGCGCTTATGCACTTAAACGCTCGTTCTCACCGCAAAGGGCAAACCCTAGTCGAATTTGCCCTCACCCTCCCTATTTTGCTGTTGCTGATCTTCGGCATCATCGAATTTGGGCGGATCTTTCAAGCGTGGGTCTCATTGCAAAATGCGGCCCGTGCCGCGGCACGTTACGCCAGTACCGGGCAGGTCAATTATGATCTGTTTACTGTGAACAACCCCACCGACCCGATCGATATCGAAGTCCTCAATCAGTTTGTCCCGTGTTATGGCAACGATGGCCGCGGCAATCGTACCACCAACGACGGCTATGAATCCTATGAAAATGGTGCTAACCCGACCAATGACGAAAGCTTTTTTGCCAATTGGTATGACGGCACCGATTGCGACCCCAACAACGAGGATCATCAGCAGATGCGCCGCGATATGTTGCGCTTGCCGGGCATCATGTTTGAGGCCCGCGAATCGGCCAATGCTTTGGGCGTAGAATGGAAAGACTTCGCCGCCCGCACCCACTATTACGAAGACCTCACCCCAGTCGCATTCCGTGAACTGCTCTACAGTTATCAACGGGTTTCCCGTCCGCGTGAATATCAGAGTGGCTACTTTGACCTCACCATCTGTAGCACCCGTGGTCTTCTTGACCCGATCAATCGTGATAATCCGACTCTGAATCCACAGTTCCCTACAGCGCGTTTTGTGTTGGTACGCACCCGTGACGACCTCAACGGAGTCACCATGCGCCGCAATTACGATCCGCTCAATGATGGCGTGGCCTTCCCGTTCTGTATGTTAAACGAAATCCCGCCTCCACCCATCAGTGGTGATCCCGCCGATAATCCGCTCAACAACTCCGGTTTACGGTGGATCGATGCAGGTGGCCCGGGTGAGCGCGTCAATATCGTCGTCACCTTTAACCACCCGTTGATCACGCCGCTGCGCTTGCCAGAAGAAAACTACATTCGGATGCAGGCCCGCCGTTCGATCGTCAACGAGTCGTTCCGTGCGCCGAAGGCGGTTGGCGCGTTCCAACGCAGCTTGCCCAAAGGCAGCGGCGGCGGCAGCAACCCGCAGCCCACTTGGACACCGATCGCGACCAACACGCCCACACATACGCCAGAACCGTCGCACACACCCACCAACACGTTGACTCCCACCCGTGAAGCGTTCAGGTGTGATCGTGTTCGGGTCAATTTTGCCTTACCGCCTTTCACGGGTAATCAACTGTTCATGCAGGTCTTCAATGACAACTTTGATCAAACCCAGTTGTTAGGGTATCGCTTAGAGTGGCGTGTCGCGCCCACTTTCCCCGATATGTACCTTGGGGTGATGGGCTTCCGCGATGAAAGCGAAGTGTTCTGGACAGGCGCTCCCGCCGATTCGCGCGCCAATACCGCGTTGGCTTCCAAGTATGTGGAAGCGGTCGGCGGTGCGATCAACATCACCCCTAATCCGCTCCCGAATCCGGTTGGGCAATGGCTACCTGTTCCCACCGTGATCACCGCGCAAAACAGCGTGATCATGAGTGCTGTTTTCTTCAACGGCCCTGCCAACATCACCGACTTATACGAAAATCTAGACAACATCGCCGGGCTGTTTGTGTTGGACAATCCGATCCAAGGTCAACCCGATTGTTTGATCTATCTGCCCTTGTCGGAATTGCCACCGCTACCGCCCACCCCCACGCCGCAAGGAACACCGACACCCACACCCACCCCACAATGTGTTCGTAACGATCAAATGCAGTTACGTTTTGGCGGTTACAACACAAGTAACCGTAGCGCGTTCTTTGTGCTTACTAATACAACGACGTTCCCTGCACGTCTGGTTGGGTTTGCACTAAATTGGCCAGATGGGCGAACCCATAATGATATCCCGGGTGATCCTGTTTATGGTTTAGATCGAGTGGTGGTCATTCCACCCGGTGGAAGTTCAACAGGACAAACTATTTGGGATCCAGATGGTGCTGCTCCAAATGACGCGGACTATACAGGTTTAGCGCATAATCAGTATAATACTAACTATGCTACTTATGCCCAAGATAACACCTATCCTCGTCCAGCTTGGGCAACGGGTCTTACACAAGCGCCCGGTTGGATAACTGAAACATTGATCGGCCCTGGTGAACATCAAATCGTTTTAGATTTTACTGGAACAGGCGATCTTCGCTCTGTGGGCTTCCGCGATTACCATTTCAATAACAGTCGTTTCATCTTCGGTTGTCGTAGTGGTGGCGGCGGCGGCGGTGGTGGCGGTGGTAGTGTTGGTGCAGGTGATATTCAATTACCTTTGCCGTCTCCATCCATTACCAATACACCGCTCCCAACCAATACCCGCGGCCCGACACATACCCCCGCGCCTGCGACGGCCACGCGGACACCCACGCGGACACGCACACCGATGCCGCCGAGTGTCACGCCGACGCCACGCACGCCGACGCTTACGCCCTCGCGCACGCCGTTCGGTCAACCCACCCAACCTCCGGGCGGTGGGGGTGAATAGGCTAACGCAGACTTAGCGCAATACCCCGATAGACAAAAAACCCCTCCAAAACAGAGGGGTTTTTTTAATCGACACTCTAGGGCATCGGGATCAGCCCTTGCGGGGCCGGTTTGGTGAGGATCAAGCTGAGATCGTCAAAATAGGTACGCCCGGACAAGCTCCGACTCCACACCCACACCCGAATTTGAATGGGATTACTCTTGGTGAGCGTCAACGCGAGATCGGGGAAGGCCACATAATTTGTAGAGACCGTGTTCACCCGCACTTGACCGACATCCGCCGTCCCATCCGCATAATCGACGATGATCCGTAAGCGGAAGTTGGGTTCCCCCCCGGCACGCACAAAACCGCGTAAGGTGAGCGTATCGCCCGCATTGAACGTGGCTGACGCGATCGGAATGCGTTGTTGAATCCGGCTATCTTCGGTCGCACTCCCGCGAAATTCAAACGCACAGGGGCCGGTGCGACCGATCGTGCCACTAAGGTTACAGAGCCGTCGTTCGCTGCTGCCGCCAATGATGCCCCAATAATCGGCGAGTCCATCCACGGGATCTGAGTCCGCCTCAAAACTCCGATTACGGAGAAGTTC
>JALOOG010000170.1 GCA_025454525.1 Anaerolineae bacterium
GAGGTACGCTTTAACCACCCTTTTTGTACCATTTCTTCGATGATCACGATCAAATGGGGAGTCTTGTGTCGTCCAATGGCCCGCGCAATCTCTAGACGAGTCATCGGCGTGGGGGAGCTTTTCACCACATCATAGATCGCCTCGACGGTTTGGGGGATCGATCGGTTGTGTCGGCCTTCCATAGCAGATCGTCTCGATACGTATTGATATGTTTTGGGCGAAAAGCGAGATCCACCGTCTAAAAGGGTGGATCAGCATCAAGATCATAACGAATCTAAACTCGCGTCGCAAATTCGTAAAGCGTGTGTTATATATTGCCTTGATTGACCTTAGGAGTCGAACATGAGCGATCCGTTATTACACTGGCGGGAGGAATTTCCGATCCTCGCCCAGTCCACCTATCTCATCAGCAATTCATTAGGGGCAATGCCCCGCGCTGTCTATGATCGTTTGCGCGATTATGCCGATACTTGGGCGACCTTGGGGGTACGCGCATGGGGGGCCGGGTGGTGGGATCTGAAAGGTGCGATCGGGGATCTGATCGCGCCCTTAATGAGCGCACCAGCTGGAAGTGTCTTGATCCACGAAAACGCCAGCATCGCCAATAGTATCCTATTGAGTGCCTTAGATTTTAGCGATCCCAAGCGCAATAAAGTCGTGATCTGTGATCAAGATTTTCCGTCGGATGTGTATACCTTGCGTGCCATGCTTCCCGCAGATTATGAAGTGGTGATGATCCGTAGCCATGACGGGATCACGATCGACACCGATGAACTGCTCAACGCGATCGATGAGCGGACGCGCTTGGTCTCCTTAAGCCATGTGCTGTTTCGGAGCGCTTATATCATGCCGGCCGCCGCGATCACCGCTAAGGCTCATCAGGTCGGCGCGCAAGTGTTATTCAACGGTTATCACAGCGTTGGGGTGATCCCGATCGATCTTCCGGCGTTAGCGATCGATTTTTACATCGGCGGCACGTTGAAATGGTTATGTGGTGGACCCGGCGGGGTATTTATGTATGTGCGACCGGATCTCTTGCCTCATTTACAACCCAAGATCACCGGCTGGTTTGCTCATCAACAACCGTTTGCTTTTGATATTGAGCAGTTCACCTTACGCGAAGATGCGTATCGTTTAGCCAATGGCACACCAGGCATCGCATCACTTTATGCGATCCAACCGGGAGTCGAGATCATCAACCAAGTCGGAGTCGCTGCGATTCGGGAAAAATCGATCCGTCAAACCGCGTTGATCGTCCAGTTAGCCGATCAAGCAGGGTATGGGGTCTATTCGCCACGCGATCCGGATCAACGGGGTGGTACGATCACCGTGCGTCCCGATCATGCTTATGAGGTCTCGCGGGAATTGTTAGCGCGTAACTTCGTGATTGATTATCGGGAAGGGGCGGGGATTCGGATCGCGCCGCATTTTTACACCGCTGATGAGGAGATCGTTTTGGTCATGGAGACGATCGCGGCGATCTTAGCGGACGGCAGTTGGCAGGCACACACGAAAAATCGGAGTTTTGTCACCTAGCGATCAATCCAACGCGGGCCATATCTTCCCGCGTTGGATCAATTTAAGGCGCGGGGATCAAAGTCGGTGGAATAGCGGTGACGTTTCCGCGTGAGGCCGCTTCTGGGATAAAATTGAGGTCAAACGCGGTGTGTTCTAACCCGTCTAAGATCAGACTGTGATTAAACCATGTCCCGGCGATCGCATCAAAGGCAAAGATCATACCTGCGACATCGGTGCGACCATTGGAACTGACATATTGATACGCCGGAATCTCACCGAACACCTGATAGACATACACCGGATGATCCAACGGAAAGCGGGTATCCAAGGGGCTATCGGTGAGCGCAAGGTAAGATCCATAGGTCATCAGCGCCCCTTCTTCGCGGGTAGGTTCGCCGATTAACCCATAAGTTACTGCTTGCGCCCTCGCACCTTGTAGCGCTTGTGCCGCGCTGATCCCTAACGATTCGTAAGTGAGTGTCGTTTGATTCGGGGTGAAGGTTCGCACTATCAACACAGCAAGGATCACCGGAGCGATCCACAAGGCCGCACGCTTTACATGACGAAAGTTCATCAGCGTTCCTCTCTTTAGTATGGTGATCGATCTTCAGCATAATCACCAATCGACGATCCGTCAACAGCAGATGATTAACGTTGCGCTTTGCGATCTTTGGAGCGCTCCATAAATTCTTTACGCCGCCGATCAAAGGGAGTCAGCTCATCCTCACTTAATTGATCAAGCGCGATCTGCTCATGCGACACGGTTTTCCCTAAAGCGATCTTGGCAAATAAGGCAAATAAACACATTCCCCCCACCGCAACGCATAACGAGACCAGATGAACCGTATCACGGTGAAAGGTCACTTGCCAGATCTCGGTCATCAAAAACGTCAACCCAAAAAAACCGACAAAAAAGATCAAAAATAATCCCCATGTCACCAACATAAACGGGATCACCCGTCCACGCACCCCGAAATACAACACGGCCGTGCCGATCACGGTGGCCAAACACATCACCAAGAAGCTGTTACGGGCTAATTCAAGATAAGCGCTGACATAGGCCGGATCAATAAAATTATCCATGATTTGATGCCCCGATCATTGATAGGCAGTGTAGATATGTATTCATCCGTCAATTTTAGCTCATATAGTCACTTCTAACACTGCAAAATGCTTTACGATTGGGTGCTTCCATTGGTAAAATGATTCTGGATTCATTGTTCGGTCAATATCGACTGATAGTGTATAACCTAACTCTGAACTCTTCTTCTACCCCATTGTTGTTTCCCTGTCAGCCCAAGTGTGGAGAGCGGCGGGGAATTGGTATGGGCGAATCGGTCTCTTTTGGTTGGAGACCTTGCTAAAATAAATCGAGAAGATCAATCGGTGGTCAAGTTCAACTATGCCAGAATTACCAGAAGTTGAAACAGTGGTGCGCGGGATTCGTCCGGCATTAATCGGTCGGAAGATCATCGGCATTCGCTATGATTGGCGTTGGGTGATGAAGATGCCGCCCGACCCGGAGGAATTTGCGGCGCGGATCACGGGGCAAGCGGTGATCGGGGTCAAACGTCGTGCGAAGTACATTGTGATCGAATTGGATCAAGACCTTTTGGTGATCCACCTGAAGATGACTGGTCGCCTGTATGTGGTCGCCCAAGACGCGGACGATCAAAGCGATAAGTATGTACATTTCCGCGCTCAATTGGATGATGGCCAAGAATTGCGTTTCTCAGATGCGCGCAAGTTTGGGCGCGTCTACCTCACGAGTGATTTTAACGCGGTCTCGGTGGGTGCATCGCAATTGGGTCCCGAACCCTTAGAGGAAACCTTCACGATCCCCGTGTTTGAGGAACGGATGCGTGGACGCGGCAAGATGATTAAAGCGCTGTTGATGGATCAATCGTTTATCGCGGGTGTAGGCAATATTTACGCGGATGAGGCGCTGTTTCGGGCCGGGATTCATCCAACTCACCGAAGTGATCGTTTGAATGCCGATCAGATCGCCCGTTTGTATCAGACCGTGCGAGACACGCTCAACGAGGGGATCACGCATGAAGGCGCAAGTGTCAACTGGTATCGTAAACCGGATGGCACGAAGGGTTCATCCCAAGAGTATTTGTATGTGTATGGGCGTGGTAATTTACCCTGTCGTCAATGTGGCACGCCGATCATTAAGACGCGACTCGCCCAACGCGGGACGCATTATTGTCCAACTTGTCAACCGATAGACGAAAGCGAGTAGGGGTCATGGGTGAACTTGAAGGTTTTATGGGGCAGTTGCCGCCTGCGTTGATCGTCAACATCTGCACCGTGTTCGGATTATTATTTGGGCTGATGGTCTATTTTGGCTACTTCCGCCCACGTTGGGTCAAAGCTAAGCGCAACGCTTCACAGACGACGCAAGCGGCCGTCCCCACCCGTGCGATCGCTACCCCTGATCCCGTCTTGATCTTAGTGGATGGCACACACACCCGGGCCTTAGAGGTGTTTCGAGTGGTGCGCGATGCCCGTAACGGTCATTGGCTGATTCAGGTTGATGAGATCGGCTATCCGTTAGATCATGCCAGTGTGAAAGGCAAATTGGCCCAACTGATCGCCCAAGTGAACACGACTCCACGCCCGATCCCCCAAGAGCTGAATCCCGATCAATTCGCCGAAGACGATTTACCGCCGTTGGATGCGTTGGATGAGCCGGATCTGGATCTGCTAAGCATGTTGCCGCCGCCCGTCTCAAAGCCCTTGAACACCCAGATCCGCAAAACCCCACCCACCTTAGATCCCAACACGGCGAAGTTACCCAATTACCGCGAAGCGTCTGAACCGCAAGTGACTTCACGCGGGTTATTTGGGAGCAAAATTGAGTATAAACCCGTGCCAGAACTCAATCTCGCGGCGGCCATTGAGGCATATTTACAACAAAAATTGTATCAAACCGGACGTTATCGTGGACGAAGCATCCATGTTCACGCATCCGAATCGGGAGGGGTGATCATTCAAGTGGATGACTCCTATTATGAGGCGGTGGGGGATGTGAGTGATCCGGAGATCCGTCAATTTATGGCCGAAACGATCGCGGAATGGCAAGAGAGTCAATGATCAGACAACGCGCCGCCGAGATCTTACGCGCCGGTTGTGTGATCATCGATCTCGAAACGACTGGGTTTGTTAGCCCAACAGTTGAAATTGTGGAGATCGCGGTGATCGATCAAACGGCAAAAGTGTTGTTGCATACGTTGGTCAAGCCACAACGGGCGATCCCGATCGGCGCGTCTTTAGTGCATGGGTTGTATGCCGAACATCTAGAGGATGCGCCGCCGTTTGAGCAGGTGTATGATCAACTGAAGGCGGTGTTGTCGGATCGGTGGGCGATCGCCTATAACCACACCTTTGAGGAAGGCATTTTAAAGAGTGTGTGCGCGCAACATGGACAAGCGCCGCTACGGGTCAATTGGTTTTGCGCGATGCGGGGGTATCAGTCGTTTCGAGGGTTGCACCATTTCACCAAGTTAACTGAGGCGTGCCAAAGCGAAGGGGTGAAAATCGAAAACGCGCATCGGGCCTTGGGGGATTGTCTGATGACGCTCAAACTATTGGAGAAGATCGCGGGGGATTTTCTCATCAACGATTCTGTTTAAGATCATGTGAAAATTGGTTATATTAAGCGCCATTGAAAGCGTTTAACCCTTGCTTAGAGGTCAAAACATGAAAACCAAAACGTTTGCACTCCTGATTGTGCTGTTGATGATCGTCACATCGATTTCGTTGGCATCGGAAAAGCGGATCGTTTATCCCGAATTGCCGGATTTGGAAGGGCGTGAGATCGTGTTCGCGGTCGAAAATCTCTATCCGCCGTTTCAATTTGTCGATCCCGAAAGCGGTGAGGCCTTCGGTTATGAATATGACTTGATCGATGAGTTAGCCGATCGGTTAAATTTCACCCCGGTCTATGAGGTGATCAGCTTCTCGGTGTTAATTTCAGCGGTAGGTGAAGGTCAATACGACGCGGGTATTACGGGGATCAGCATCCTTGAGGAACGTCGTTCGATCGTGGATTTTAGCGCGCCGTACATCAACCTTGATCAATTTTTGTTGGTGCGTGGGGATGAAGATCGGTTCGCTTCGTATGAGGAATTTTTAGCCAATGACGACTTGATCATGGGCGTACAGGCGGGGACATCCGGCTTCTTTGTCACCTCCGATGTGCCGGAAGCGCGCCGCGTGGTGTTTAATGAGTTTGGCGCGTTGGTACAGGCCCTGCAAAATGGCGATATTGATGCGATGCCTGCGGATGCTGCGGCAGCTGCCGGATTTATCACCACGACGGAGCAGGCGGTGAAATTGGTCGGCGATCCGATCTCGCGGGATGAGTTTGGGATCATTTTCCCGTTGGAAAGCGATCTGGTAGAGCCGTTTAACGCCGGGATCGAAAGCTTACGTGCGGATGGGTTCTTGGATTACCTGTACTACAAATGGTTCTTTGATTATCAACCGGCCCCCAGTGAGGGGTAATGCACAGGAGGGCGGAGTCTTGACTCCGCCCTTTCTTGTTTTTAAAGGTCTCACTTGATCGCTGACTCGCGTCCGAATCCCCAAAAACGAAATATCTTAATCCAACGATTAGGGCGTGCGCCATGGTGGTTACTCATCGCGGCGTTGTTGATCGTGGGGTTTTTCCTAGCGGTATCAGAAGATCGGATCTATCAGAATCTGATCCCGTTGGTGGTCAACAGTGTCTGGACGACGATCTGGGTAACGGTGGTCGCTTATGCGCTATCGTTGGTGTTGGGCTTGATGATCGCGTTGTTACGTTTGTCAAAAAATGTGATTGTGTATCAGAGTGTCACGCTGTATGTAGAGATCGTGCGTGGGATTCCAACGTTGGTATTGGTGTATTGGGTGGTGTTGGCATTTGTGCCGCTGCTGATCGATCTGATCAATCAGTTTGGTATAAATTTACTAGGGGAAAGTGGCTTTACACCATTGCGCGCACGGGATGTGAACGGGGAATTGCGGGCGATCATCGCGTTGGCGATCTCGTATAGCGCCTTTTTATCTGAGGTGTTTCGGGCGGGGATCGAAAGTGTGGGTGTGGGTCAACGAGAGGCGGGATTGAGTCTCGGTATGACGGAAGGCCAAGTGATGCGGCGGATCATCTTGCCACAAGCGATTCGCAATATCTTACCACCGTTGGCCAATGATTTTATCGCGATGCTCAAAGAGTCTTCGTTGGTGTCGATCGTGGGGGTGAATGACATCACCCGCGCCGGATCTACCTATGCGTATGCAACCTTTACCTTTTTCCAGAGCTATAATGTCGTGGCGATCACCTATTTGATCCTCACCTTGTCGTTATCAATGGGGGTGAAGGCGCTAGAGTGGTGGATGAGCCGTGGCAAAGGGCGCGACTCATAAAACGTTACCTTGACTCCGAATCCACTTGATCTATAATGATGTTTAGCGGCCTCGTAGCTCAATGGCAGAGCAGTTGACTCTTAATCAATTGGTTGTAGGTTCGAGTCCTACCGGGGTCATTAACGGTGCGGTAGTCGCGGCCGTTCCCAGTGTCCAATTCTCAATTTCCTGAAGTTTGGTGGTGATCACCGCTTCAATATTACGAAATTACGAACAGTACCAGCAAACTCATTAAACGCTGCCGCCGCAATGTAAGCGCTGTTTAAAGCATAGTGAGTCGGTGCGGAGTTGCCCACATTACGATCTTGATCCGGTAAAGGTGTTGGGTTGGTCATTATTTTTTCTCTTTCTCTCGACTAAATAAAGAAGGTTGAAAAATATGATGGGGTTCACCATTGGGCATGATGGTGTTTTCACCCCACTGTACCCAATCGTTCTTAATGTTGTCTAGATTCACCCCTAAAAAGGTTGAGTTATGAAACCGGATATGACGTAACCATGTGTTACGCATACTGGCATTTTTAAATGAACTATAACGTTAACCTCCGACCGGGCGAGGGATAAAAATCGGTGAATCGGATGTCCAAAATCTTTTGTATCTTCGTTCTAGCGAATTATCCATCATCTATCGTTTCTCCTCAAGTTCAATAACCTTCACCATCCTTTAGGCAACCCATTGTTGCGTGAATTTCGGTTCTCAAATGCGGTGATGAGACGAGCTTCATCGGCGTTTTGAGGTGCGTGAATATACAATCTTCCAAATGAAGATGACTTACTCCGATCTGCCAATCATATTCTTCAGTCAGTTTAATGAGTTCTTCGTAAACCCAAATTTGATGTAATTTTAATTCTTCTAAATTGAAATAGTCGCGATCATTTAAACCTGTGCTGTATGGACTGCGATAATATCGAAGTAATCCTCTAACATTGGATTCAAAGCCTAATTGAGAAATCAGATCTAGTTGTAAATATTTAACTTTATCATATAGTCCTAAATAAAAATATTTACAATAAGAATATATAGACTTAATTCCGCTTGCACTTATCGATTCGTGTATCTCAAAGTTTTTCTCAAATCGAGACATAATAGTAGAAATCACTTCTCCAATAGTTAAACTTGTCTTGATATCTATGTAATCATCCATTCCCATATCAGCCCCCAGTGGTTTTCAC
>JALOOG010000171.1 GCA_025454525.1 Anaerolineae bacterium
CACAATAAGTCCACACAAGCGGACACTTCGGCCCTATAATCGGATTAACGTCATACAGAAATGTCGATGGTTATGTCTGATAAAACCGAGTCGCTGGAAAATCCGGCCGTGTGGACCTATCGCGGTTATAAGCTCCGTCCGGGGGAGTTTAATACCGCGATGGTGCATTTTTATCGTGCCGAAGTACAACGGGCAAGTGCATGGCGCAATCGCTTAGATGTGACGACCAATTGGGCGATGGTCGCTACCAGTGCCGCGATCACCTTTGCCTTTGGGAATCGGGACGCACATCATAGCGTGATCATCGTCAACACGTTGTTGATCACGCTGTTTCTGTTTATTGAGGCACGGCGCTATCGCTACTATGAGCTGTTTAGCTATCGCGTGCGTTTGATGGAGACCGATTTTTATGCGGCGATGCTGATCCCCCCGTTTAAACCTGACTCCGAATGGGCTAACAAAGTAGCGACCTCATTGCTTAATCCTAACTTTCCGATCTCCTACTGGGAGGCCTTCGGCAGGCGTTTTCGGCGTAATTATATGTGGATCTACTTGATCCTTGCGTTGGCTTGGATCGCCAAGATCATCTTATATCCTGAAGTGATCACCTCTTGGCAAGACATCCTGAATCGAACGCGCATGGGAGTCATCCCGGGTTGGATGGTGATCTTAAGCGGCGTTGTGTTTAACGGGGTCTTTTTTATGATTGGTTTGTTGACGCGCAATTTACGCGATGCAACCGGGGAGGTTTTGGCCCGATACGGTCAAAGTGCGCCGATCGCTACCACAGCCAAAACCAATGACCCGATCGCCTCGAATCGGGCCGCACCAGAGGATACACCGCGTTATTTAGCGGTGGTCACTTCTGAACAGATCGAAACTTTGAGTCCGATCTTACAAACGAATTTGCAACGCCCGATCACTCGACTTGACCCGAATAACACCATGGGATCACAAAACAGCTTAACGCTGATGGTGGAATTGACCGAGATCGCGCAATTAAAAGCGTTGGTGCGGACGCATGACCCCGCGGGGGGAGTCGTGGTGATCCCCGCGCAAGACATCCAACATGACGATCGATAGATGAACCGCCCCGATCGCTCACTTCGGAAGTATTCATGCTTTGAGAGTGGTCTTTTGAGATTGGTTCATGTATACTGTAATTAAAATAAGCATCTGGGAAAAACGAACATGACGGTGACAGTTCAGTGGGATAACGCGGCCAAAACCACCCTCCGCTATGATTACCTTGCGCCATGGACGGGCGCACAATTTGCTCTTGCGATCGATCGGGCGGCGGCACTCACGCATGAGAAGGTCTATCGTGCGGATCTGATCTTAAATCAGCCCGGGCCATGGCTCACCGATGAAAACGCGCCGGACTTCGCTCAAATGTTGTTGATGCGACCGTCGTCTTGTTTGATGATCTTGGTGGAGTCGTGTCCTAAAGCGATCCGGCTGATTCGACGGTTGTTTGAGTGTTATCCCGAATTGGAAGATCGTCTGTATCTGGTGGGAGATCTGACTCAAGCACGTTTGATGATCAGCAAATGGCGGATGCCACGCCTGATTTAGTTGCTCCGTTGTTCTTAAACATTTCACAGATCAAAACGTAAAAATGGTGAGGAAATCCCCACCATTACAAGTTGAGTTGAACAAAATCTACATTGGATAACTGATTGTCGGGGTGCCGGGATTCGAACTCGGGACCTCTGCTACCCAAAAGCAGCGCGCTGCCAGCTGCGCTACACCCCGTTATAGAATGACTATATCATAGATCTTTCATGGAGTCTATATCGGACTTTGCTCTATAATGACGGTTAAAGCACTTTTAAAATAAGCCCTTTTGCTTAAGGATTAACCATGAATATTCTGATTATTGGCGGGACACGGCACATCGGTTATTACCTCACCCAAGCGCTGTTACACGCGGGACATCGACTCACCTTGTTAAATCGGGGGCTGACTCGCGAAGATCTTCCTGAGGAGGTTGCCCGCTTACGTTGTGATCGTACCGATCCGCTTCAATTAAAACGCGCTTTGGCCGGACGGAGCTTCGACGTGGTGATCGATACCGCCTTGTACAAAGGCCCAGAAGCCGAAGTGATCGTGCAGTTATTACAAGCCCAAACCAAACATTATATTTTTCTAAGCACCGGACAAGTGTACCTCGTGAGGGAAGGTTTAACCCGCCCGTTCCGCGAAACCGATTATGCCGGCCCTTTACTGCCCACCCCGGCACCCATGTCTTATGATTATGAAGAATGGACGTATGGTATCGAAAAACGGCAAGCGGAAGACACCTTCGCCACCGCTTGGCGTGAACATCAATTCCCCTATACTGTGCTACGGATGCCCATGGTCAACGGCCCCCGCGATACCTTTAATCGGCTATATGGTTACATCCTTCGTATCCGTGACGGCGGGCCGATCCTTGTGCCGAATACGCCGGATCATGCCTTGCGTCATGTATATGTGCAGGATGTGGTACAGGCGATCCTCAAGGTGATCGCTTTGGGTGCGCCAACGCATGGTGAGGCCTTTAACATCTCGCAAGATGAAACCCTCAAATTGAGCGAGTTTTTAACGCTCCTAGGGGAGCTGTTAGGGATCGCCCCTCAATTGGTGCGGGTGGATCGCGATCTGTTAGAAGCAAATGGCTTTATCCCCGACTGCTCACCGTTTAGCGATGTGTGGATGTCAGAACTTGACAACACTAAGGGTAAACACGTCTTAGGAATGCAATACACCCCCTTGCGCGATTACTTGGCCGCATTGGTGGAGCATTACCGTCAATTCCCCCCCGCGCAACCGACCAGTTACCGCCGTCGTCCGTCGGAAAAGAACTTGATCATCCAACCGTCCAGTTAATCCCCGCTTGCTAGGCCCGATCGGTTCGGGCCTAGCAAGTTTTAAACCGTCGGGGACGTTAGGCGCTTCACGGCCGCCTCAAACGCGGAATTGACCGTCCATTCCCGCGCCGCTGCTTGATGCGTTGCATCTAAAGCGATCGGCAAACTTGTGATCAAGCGCGTCAAGGTAAAGCGCTCATCTTGGCTGACTTCCGGATGACCTTCGATCAATGCCGTCCAGATCAACGCTTGTTCGATCGCCCCCGTTCGCAATAGCCAATAACCCATGCCCATTAAAAAGTGTAATAAAATCGGCGTAAGCGGTTTGATCCCGTCGGCCGCTTGGATTAAATGCAGACGCATCTCCTCAAGCTCACCTAGATACCCTTCAACGATCGCGAGATTAACCAGCGTCGTCGTTTGGGTCATCGGCAATGCTTCTGGCATCGTCAAACAAGCTTGGTAATAAGCGCGGGCGCGTTCATATTCCGCCCGTCGAAACATCAGAATCCCAAGATTCATCAGAGTCAAGGCTTCGGTGTGCCTTTCGCGGATCTGGCGTAAGATCCGCAAGGCATCGTCTAAGTAACGATAGGATTCATCGTAATGCTCACGCTCCATTTCTAAGATCCCAAGGTTGTTCAGGAGCGTCGCTTGTAAAGAAATATCGCCGATCGCTGTGGCCGTCGTGAAGATCTGCTGATAATAATCAGCCGCCACATCATACTGCCCTTGCATCATCGCCAATGTGCCAAGATTGCCCAAAACGGCCAAGATCCCACGCCGATCGCCCATTTCCCGCCGTAGTTCTAGACATTGTAGGTATGAGGCGTGCGCCCCTTCAAATTGATGCAGGCGGAACAAACAGATCCCGCGCCCATTTAAGCCTAATGCGAGGAGATGCGGTTGTTGTTGATCTTGTCCTAATTGGATCACCTCTTGAAAGTGGACTAAGGCCTCTTCATAACGTTGATGATTGACCTTCCAAAAGCCGATGATCATCAGGCTATCGCCATAAGCGAGGAGGTTTCCTGACTCGCGTGCCAATTGTGAGGCCTGTTCCCATAAGCGGATCGACTCCTGATCGCGCCCTTGCATTCCGGCGACCCGACTCAAACCATTTAGCGCATGAGCCTTCAAGGTCGGATGATCGCCTGCTAACTGCAAACAGGCTTCATAACAGCGTTGGGCCTCATCGATCTGTTGTAGATAGAGATGCGCTTGGGCTAACCACCGATACAGCTTGATCCGCTCTTGTGGCACATCGGTTAAATTTAAAGCCCGTCTTAACACTGGAAGCGTCCGTTGATATTCCGCGACTCCAAAGATCAACCGTTGGCTGACGATCATCAGATAAAACAGCTCTTTGACCGGATCCCCCGCTTGTTGCCAGAGATGTGCGAGGATCTCTGCATAAGCGGGATCGTTGGGGTAAACGGCTTCGATCGCTTCGGCCCCTTGACGATAGACCGACGCTTTCTGAACATCGGGGATCGCCTCTAACACCGCTTCGCGCAACTTGTCATGGGCAAACCGCCAACGCGCCTCGCGGATCTCTAACACCGCGACATCGGCGGCCGCATATAACCAACGGGTGAGATCGCCGTCGGGGGTGAGTTTAGCCAAGATCGTCAGATCGATCTCGCGTCCGATCACCGCGGCGAGGTTTAATAGGGGCCGATCCGCGGGCGTGATCCGATCCAAGCGCCGTGTGAGGATCGCACGCATGGTGCCGGTAAAGACATGCGCGGGCAAGCTGGCCCGGGCGATCTGATCAAGGCTGCCCGCTTCTTCTGCTAACGCACGCACCACTTCGATGATAAAAAAGGTATTGCCTTCGGTTTCCCGTTGGATCAGATCTAACACATCCGCGTTGACTGTGCCGATCATCGACTCGCAAAGGTGGGCCACGCTGTCTTGTGCTAAGCGTCCTAAAGATAACCGTTGGGCGCTAGGGAACTGCTCCGGCAAGGTGGGAGATTCGTCATCTCGATACGTCCCGACCATTAAGATCGGTAAATTCGCGTTGATCACCGTCGAAAGCAAGGTGAGACTCTCGCTTGTCACCGTGTGCAGATCTTCTAATAACAAGACGATCGGCCGCGTTTGCCAATGCACCAACTCGATCACGGTGACGCTCAAACGTTGAAAGCTCTCTTTTGCCTCTAGGATCGGCGCATCGGGGATTTCACGCTGTAGAATGGTGCTGATGTTCGGCACGATCGCCTTTAACACACTGGCCTCAAAATCAGTGACCTCCACATTTAACAGCAAGGTCGGGATCACATCACGCCAAAGCTGATAGGGCAAACCGCCCGCTGCTTGACCTTGCGCCACGATCCCCCCTTGCACCAAGGCATAGATTCGCAATTCATCGATCAAGCGTGATTTTCCGACTCCCGATTCACCCCCGATCAACCAAAACTTGGCTGGATCATCATTTTTGGGGCTGATCAGGTGATCAAAGGCGTGTTTTAGATCGGTAATTTCCGTTTCGCGTCCCACAAATTTCGCGCCCTGCAAAAAACTTTCGCGGATCTCGGTGGGAAGCGCGATATTTAAGGCGAAACACAGATCGCGGATCACGACACGGGCATCGCTATAGCGCTCGGACGGGTTTTTGGCTAACAGGCGTTCGATCAACGGGCGAAATTCCGACGGGATCGGAGTCCAATCGGGGGTTTCTTGCATGATCCGCATGATCATCAAGGCAAAGGTGGGCGCATCAAACGGGTGTTTATTTGCGAACATCTCATATAACATCACCCCGACCGCATAAAGATCCGCGCCCGTTTGAGCCTTTTCGCCTTGGAACACCTCTGGCGCGATATAGGCGATCGTGCCGGCCACATTTTGCCGTGAGGATGAGCCGGTACGATCTTCTTGGCTACGCGCTAAGCCAAAATCTAAGACTTTCAATTGGCCAGAGGCATCGATCAATACATTGGACGGTTTGAGATCGCGGTGGATCACGCCGCGCCGATGCAAGTAGATCAATGCCTCTAACACGGGAATCATCCACCGTGCCTTATCGCGTGCGGGATGATCGGCTACAAAGGTGGTGATCTCTTGGGGCTGATCTAACAGGTTCATGGTGTAATAAGGCTGTTGATGATGATCAAACCCAAAATCCAACACGCTGATGATGTGTGGATGACGCAAGCTGGCCAATAACCCAAATTCACGCGCTAAGGCCATGCGAAAGTCCAGACTTTCGTTGCGCGAATTGAAACTCAATTGTTCCGTGGAGAGTAACACTTGTTTCAACGCCACCGCTTGCCCGGACAAGCGATCCCAAGCGCGATACACGATCCCCATACCGCCTTTACCCAGTGTATCTTGTAGGAGATAACGCGCCATTGTCCGTGCGCTTTCTTGTCTTGTTTAAGGGATATAAATCGTTTGCCCCGCGTAAATCAGATCCAGATTATAGATGCCGTTGTAAGCGGCTAAGGTGTACAAATTGACGCTATAGCGTTGCGCGATGCCCGATAGGGTCTCACCACGCCGGATCACATGCGTCCGGGCTTGTCCCTGACTGGGACTCGCGGTTGGACGAGGCGATGTGGACGGGGCAGGAGGGGCGACGATCGATCCATCGGAGGGCGCGAGACTCCGTACCGGTACGGTGGCCGTTAGATACCGGGCTTCGACCCATCCGGTTAGGCCATCGAGTCGCACTTGCGCCCAAGTGGAATTAAAGTTGCGTCCGAGTAACTCTAAGCTTTGTCCTAATTGCGCCGATCCGACCACAGAGGCACTGCCATCGGGGAAGGCGTAGAAATAGAGGGTAAAAATGCCCGTTACGGTCGCTGTGGGGATGATCGGACTCGCCCCTAAGGTGTTATTCACAGGCAAGCGACTGACTCGATAAGTGGTGTAGAGATAATTCACGTTTACCCAACCGGTGATGCCGTTGGTTAATTGGATATAAACCCAATTCGCTTCCTCATTACGTCCGATCATCAAAACGCCAAAGCCACGCGGTAAGGTGGTAATCGCACCATACTGCACACCAGGCCCCGATCGCACATTGAGCGACCCGGTGTTGACCGTCGCTACGGGGTCATTTGGCCCGTATTGCGCGATTACCGGAAGACTCATCAACGCGAACAGGACGAACACACTGATCCATTTGAACATAGCACCCGCTCCTTTCAACTTAGACCATTGTATGTTAGATCGCAATCGATCTACAAGCAACGTCACAGAAATAGCAGGGCCATCCCTTAAAAACTAACGTACTCGCCATTGGCAGCGGCGGCTAAGCGAAAAAATAAATTCGGCGACAGCGGCAACGGGGTTAGGCGGATCGTAAGATTGCGTTAACGTCAAAAAGCCAAGATAAAAAGACCAAAATAAAGTGAAAGCGCGTGTTCATGTGAGTCTCCTTATGGGTGAATGCTGAGTCGATGATAGCACAGACGAACGGAAAAATCGTAACATTTGTCTGTATTTTTAGAGAAAATATAAAGAAAACAAGAACAGATAAAAGAAGAAAAAGAAAACCTCAGAGGAAGGGCGGAGAAAAAGGGCTGTTGTGAGCTGTTAAACCCCATCCCTAGCCCTTCCCCAGGCATGAGCTGTCAGAGGGACAGTTTTGAAGCCCAAAGTAAGGAAGGTCATGGGGCGAAAAATGGCCCGACGACCTTCTCTTGGGGTCGGTGATGAAAGCGTTCTTTAAAGTAGCGCAACCTCAAGTGAAACACACCGTAACGCTTCACCAGATCCTCACTCTAGAGCGGAGTAGAACCAGCGACACTCATACTCCCCAAAGTCAGCATCCACCCATAAGCGAAGGCCAGCACCAACAGATAACGT
>JALOOG010000172.1 GCA_025454525.1 Anaerolineae bacterium
ACTTGCCGTTTGCCTTTGAGATAATCAATTTTTTCCTGTTGCATCCGTTCGATCAGTTGCCATTCACGCACTGGATCGGGACGATCGCAAAATGTAGCGCGATAGACAAAATCTTCATATTCCTCAAGGCTCAGGTTGGCCTCTTGAGCGCTGGCTTCGGTGGGATATTGGGTTAGCGTCCAGTTAAATTTTCCCTCAGCGGTGCGACGTAACATCGTTTCAGCAAAGGGATTACGGGCGCGGGCCATTCGTTGTAAGCGCTTGGGGTCGATGCCGGTCATGGCACGCGTGTTTTGGGTAGCGCGTAAGTTGATGAATGCGTCGGCATGTTCGATAAACCCCATTTGCAACGGGTTAAACCAGTCTAATTGTTCATCAGATGCAGTGCGTAAAAAATCGCGCATCAGGGTTTCATCGCTTGAAAAGAGGATCGGATGTGCGCCGGCCTTAACCACTTCATGATGTACCGCCCGAACTAAGGGCAAAGCCGCTACATCGGCACTAATCCCCACCATCTGATGAGCTTGTACCTCCACCGAATATTGCACTAAAACTTGTGCGAGACGTTGCAAACGTTCCATAGATCAGAACTCCTATTTTTGAGCATGGATTATATGATTAAAACAACCATCAGTTGATCAACTTGTGAAGTCGTTACAGGGGGAGAAGTGATCACCTCTCCCCCGTTGTTCAGCATTAGGGCATCAGGAGCGGTGCAGCGGGGGATTGAGTCAAGCTGATATCGTCAAAATAGGCGCGGCCGGTGGAATTGCGACTCCAGAACAACACACGGATCTGTACCACGTCCGAACGGCTTAGCGTCACACTCAACGGTTGATTGGTCACCGGATCTAACAACGCGGTATACGTGCCGCTAGCGGTGTTATACCGTGCTTGCGCGCGTTGGATCGTGCCGTCGCTATAGTTCACCACAATCCGAATCCGGAAGTTAGGCGCACCCGTAGCGCGTGCAAACCCATTGAACGTCAACACATCCCCTGTATTAAACGACGTTTGAGTCAGGTCGGCACGTTGTTGCAAAATGCTATCTTCTGTTGCGCCACTGCCCCGGAACTCAAAAGCGCAAGATCCGGTGCGTGCTAAGCTGGCCTCACATAGACGACGTTCACCCGTCCCGTTGCGAATACCCCAGAAGTCCGCGAGTCCGTCAACCGGATTCAGATCATCCTCAAAGCTACGATTGCGGAGTAATTCTGCTCCTCCGGACGCGGGGGTATTGGTCGCAGTGGGTGGTACAGGCGTTTCGGTCGCAGTGGGTGGTGCAGGCGTTTCAGTCGCAGTCGGTGGTACGGGTGTCTCAGTTGCAGTGGGTGGTACAGGCGTTTCGGTCGCTGTGGGTGGCACGGGTGTTTCGGTCGCAGTCGGTGGTACGGGTGTTTCGGTCACTGTGGGTGGTACAGGCGTATTTGTGGATGTCGGTGGTACAGGTGTTTCGGTCGCTGTTGGAGGCACAGGTGTATTGGTTGGAGTCGGCGGTACAGGCGTTTCAGTTGCCGTGGGCGGAACAGGTGTCTCAGTCGCTGTCGGGGGTAATGGTGTTTCCGTAGCGGTGGGTGGGAGCGGCGTTTCAGTTGCTGTCGGGGGTAATGGGGTTTCGGTAGCGGTGGGTGGGAGCGGTGTCTCGGTCGCCGTAGGGGGCAAAGGTGTGTTGGTTGCAGTCGGTGGGCCGGGATCGAAAATCGACGGGTTGAAGAAATAATCTAATGTGCCGTCTTGTACCTCATTAAAGGTATTGCCGCTTACGGTGGTGATCACATCCATAAAATCGCTTCCGAACGACTCACAGGGGACACCAGAGGCATTACAGGCGATCCCAACGGCAAAGTTCCCGAAGCCATTTAAGGGATAGCTGAGACCCACAGAGGATAACGGGATCGAAATTTCCCAGAGGTCATTGGCCACGGAACAGAAACTTGACCCGATCACGTTAAAAGTAGACGCATCGACCCACACTCCGGTAGAGGTGGTATTGGATTCGATCACCGCATCCCAACCACCAAAGCTGGACGAAATTGAGGTTTCTACCGCATCAGGAAGCGCGATCAACCCGGTGACCATGCTGTTTGAGATCGGGATTTGTATATATTGTGCGTTACAATTGGTGATGTCTGCGAATCGTAACAGAAAATAAAGGTTACTGGCATCGGCCGTCACCCGAAATTGAGTGAGATCAAGATTGCCTGTGCCGTTCCAATGATCGGTACGTTGATCCCCATTTGAATCCGTCCAGATAAATTCCTCGCCGTAAATGTTGGTGGTCGTACAGCCTTGTGTGGTATTATAATAATCAAAGGTATTGGCAGAAGGCAAGGCGGGGCAGCCACTGACACCGAATCCGGTGAGCCATTCGCCCGCATTACCATCAGGGGTGATTGGGCCGTGTGCTTGCACGGAAAGTAAGACGATTAACAAGAGTACCGGAATCGCTAACAGCCTAAACACTTTCATGGATAAACCTCCAAAAAAACTTTTCTGTAAAAGTCTACAACCTTCTGTAATATTGTACCATAAGCATTCGATGAATTTTGAGTGGTTGAAGGGCAATTTGGGAGTGCTGAATTTCGCGGATATGACTATTCAAATTGAGCCACAAAGTCAATCGCTATCTCCGTGAGTCTCACCAATTCCGGCAATTTTTCACTATACACAAATGAGCGCAAATCAGTATAATAACAACTATGGAGAGGTCGCATAGTGGCCTAGTGCGCTCGCCTGGAACGCGAGTAGGGGTAACACCCTCGTGGGTTCGAATCCCACTCTCTCCGCTCCATAGAAACCGATGAAGCACAAGTCATCGGTTTTTTAATTCCCCGCGTTTCGTGGTACAATCGCGCCCTAATCTAAGCATGATTCGATTAAAAACAAACTCTTTTTAGAAAGGCACATTATGACCTATAACATCCGTAAGGCGGCGGTGATCGGCTCTGGTACAATGGGCGGCGGGATCGCGACAGTTCTGGCTGGGATCGGGGTCGAAACCCTGTTACTCGATATCCCGGCCAAAGGCACGCAACCCGGCGATGCGCCCGCAAAACGTAATGCCGTGGTCGAAAACAACCTCAAAATGCTCCAGAAGATGCGCCCGCCCCAATTGTTCAGCGCATCGGTGATGGATAACCTTAAGATCGGCAACATTGACGACAATCTTGATCAGATCAGCGATGTCGATTGGGTGATTGAGGTGATCGTCGAAAAGTTAGACATCAAACAGAACTTAATGGCCAAAGTGGCCGAACATCTTAAACCGACCGCGATCGTCAGCTCCAACACCTCCGGATTACCGATCCACAAGATCGCCGAAGGCCTTGATATGGACTTCAAGCGGCGCTTTATGGGGACACACTTTTTTAATCCCCCGCGCTATTTGCGTTTGTTAGAGGTGATCCCCACCGATGATACCGATCCGGAGGCGGTGGCCTTCATGGTGGATTTTGGCACGCGGATGTTAGGGAAAGGCGTGGTGGTGGCCAAAGACAAACCGAATTTTATCGGCAATCGTTTTATGTCGATGATCGGCTCACAAACGATGAATTACGCCTTGGATCACGGCTTTACGGTAGAAGAAGTCGATGAATTGACCGGCCCCTTGATCGGGCGGCCGAAAACGGCCACGTTCCGGTTAAACGATCTGGTCGGCTACGATGTGGCCGTGTATGTGGCGCGCAACCTCTATCCGGCGATCCCCGATGACCCGATGCGCGAAGTGTTGAATCATCCCAAAGGCGCAGAGTTAAGCCAAACGATGTTAGATCGCAATTGGCTAGGCAACAAGACCAATCAAGGCTTCTATAAGATGGTGATGGTCAACGGCGAAAAACAATTCCACCCGTTGAACCTTCAGACAATGGACTACGAAGCGCCCAAAGCGGTTGAATTTGAGAGCGTCAAAAAACACGCGAAAGTCAAACAACTTGGCGATCGGATCAAAGCGCTGATCAACGAAACCGATCGTGCGGGGCAATTCTTGTTCCACCTGCACGCCTTTTACTTGGCGTATGCCTCGCACCGTGTTCCAGAGATCACCGATACGATCGTCAACATCGATAACGCGCAAAAATGGGGCTTTAGCCATGACATGGGGCCGTTTGAAATTTGGGATGCGATCGGCGTAGCTGACACGATCGAACGATTTGAGGCGGCCGGTTATCCCGTGGCTGATTGGGTCAAGCAGATGCTCGCCGATGGCCATACCAGCTTCTATCGCCGCGATGAAAATGGCAATGTGTTGGCCTATTACAGCCCACAAGCAGGCGATTTTGTCTCGTATCACTTGGATGAACGTGAGATCAGCGTGGCCAGCTTAGGCAAACAAAAGATCGCCTTAGCGAGTGATCTGACCCGCACCGGTGACGCAAAAACGGGCATCCTCGACAAAAACGGGAGCGCCACGATTTACGATCTGGGTGACGGCGTATTGCTCTGGGCCTTCCACAGTCAAGGCATGGCGATCGATGCCGATCTGGTTGCCATGGGCTATCGCGCTTTAGAGATCCTAGAAGGCAGCGAGGATTATAAGGCGTTGGTGGTCGGACACGACGGCAGTAACTTCTGCGTGGGTGCGAATATCTTCATGGTCGCCATGGCCGTGCAGAACGATCAAATGGATCAATTGGATCAACAGATCGCCGATCTGCAAACCCTCACTCAAAAATTGCGCTATGCCTCAAAGCCGGTGGTGATCGCGCCGTTTAATCAAGCGTTGGGCGGCGGCGCAGAGATCATCATGGCCGGATCAGCGGTGGTCGCACATCAAGAGTTATACCTAGGACTCGTTGAGGTCGGAGTCGGGTTACTTCCGGCTGGCGGCGGATGTAAAGAGTTGGTGCGTCGGGTGATCACGCCGATCAAGGTGTCGAATCTGAATAACGATGTGATCCCGAAATTAGGGGATATTTTCACCTTGATCGCAACAGCTAAAGTGAGCGCCAGTGCCACGGAAGCCCGTGAAATGGGCTTTTTGAGTGCCAACGATAAGATCGTGATGAACCGAGCGCAACTGTTGGGTGAGGCCAAACGTCACGCCTTAGATCTCGCGGATGAATTTGTGCCGTTGCGCCCGTCGAAAGTATGGGCAGCCGGACGCGATGCGTATGCCGCCTTGTTATTGGCTGTAGAAGGCTTCCGGGAAGGCGGATTTGCCACGGAATATGACGCACACATCGCCAAGAAAGTCGCTTATGTCTTATCAGGCGGCGCGCTGTCACAACCGCAATTTGTCGATGAACAATATTTCTTGGATCTGGAGCGTGAAGCGTTCTTGAGCTTGGTCAAAGAGGCCAAGACCCTCGATCGGATCACTTACATGCTCCAAAACAAAAAACCCCTCCGCAATTGATCCTGCTGAATCGTGGGGGATCGATAAACCTCCCCCACGAAATCATCAATAGCAATTTCACCCGAAACTGGTGTACGATCACCCGCATTAATGGCGTATAGATCTACAAGGATGAATCGACCATGACCCAAGTGATCAAACCGACCCCGATTAGCGGCTTTCCGGAATTTTTGCCCGCACAACAGATCGTCTTTAACCGGATGTTGAACATTGTACGTACCACTTTTGAACGCTACGGTTTCTCTCCGATCGAAACCCCGGCCGTAGAGCGCAAAGAGATCCTCACCTCTAAAGGCGGCAATGAAAAAGAGATCTACGCGCTCTCTCGCCTAGCAGCTGAAGAAGGCGAAAACGCCGAAACCGACCTCGCCTTACACTTTGATCTGACTGTGCCGTTAGCGCGTTATGTGGCCCTTCACAAGGATAAATTGGTCTTCCCGTTCCGACGCTATCAGATTCAAAAGGTATGGCGCGGCGAACGGGCGCAAGCAGGCCGCTCCCGTGAATTTTATCAATGTGATATTGACGTGATCGGACGCGGATCGGTCAGCATTTTGAACGATGCCGAGATCCCTAGCATCATTTACGCGATCTTCCGCGAAATGGGGATCGGGCCATTTGTGATCCGCATCAATAACCGCAAGATCCTACAGGGTTATTTTGCCTCGTTGGCCGTGCCGTCGGATCGGATCGCGGACGTGATTCGGATCGTCGATAAGCTGGAGAAGATCGGCGGCGCGAAAGTGGTGGCTGAATTGGTCAAGACCTGTGAGTTAAGCGAGGAGACGGCCAATACGATCCTCACCTTTTTAGGTGAAGCCATCGATACCGACAGCGTTTTAGCGAAATTAGCGACGATTCAGAAGGCGAACGACCTCTTGCAGACCGGAGTCGAAGAATTGCGCGTGGTGATCGACGGGATTCGGGCGTTCGGTGTGCCGGAAGATTATTTTAAGATCGATTTGACAATCGCCCGCGGCCTAGAGTATTACACCGGCACAGTGTATGAGACCCAATTGCGCTCTCACCCAGAGATCGGGAGCATTTGTTCCGGCGGGCGTTATGATGACCTTGCCAGCTTTTTCACCAACGAAAAATTACCGGGGATCGGCATTTCGATCGGACTCACGCGCTTGATCTCGGTGTTAATGGAGGCGGGCTTGATCCAAGTAGACAGTGCGACCACGGCGCAAGTATTGGTGACGACCATGGATGAATCGCGCAAAACAGATTATTTGCGGATCGGCGCGCTATTACGCGAGGCGGGCATCGCCACGGAAGTCTATCTAGAGAAGGGGCGCTTGGGCGATCAGCTCAAATATGCCAATAAAAAGGGCTTTCCGTTCGCGGTGATCGCGGGCGGGGATGAATTTGATCGCCACACGGTCAAGCTTAAAAATTTAGTATCGGGCGAAGAACGCGAGATCCCGTTGACAGAGTTGGCCGCGCACCTGCACGCAAAGGGATAGCGAAAGCATCGGCGCGGCGATCACAGATCGCCGCGCCGATCCATACGGATTATCGATTGAACATATCAACCGTGTGGATGTCCGTGGATTTAAAGGGTTGCGCCTGTTTGAAATTGCTATAGGCGGGAGGCATCTCGATCGCTTTGCCGTTGAGCAGGTCTTCAATCGTCACGATCTGCAAGCGGGGATAATCGCGGCCCCATGTCTCCGAGTGATAAAAACGCGCCGCGGCCGCTTCACTGATCATATCGCGGGTCGCAGGTTCTAAGGTGATCAAAACGCCTAATGCGGCCTTTTCACGCTCTAACACCCCCAACAGATCGCGCACATCCGACGATTTTACCTTGCCAGACTTGACTTGAATCAGGACTCGTTGCGATTTACCGCGCATCTCCATAAAGTTGATCACGCCGTCGATCCCTTGATCTTTGCCTTTTTTCCCCTTGCCCTCACTATCCCCGGAGTCGCCGATCGGCTTAGCGCGAATCAGTGATAACGCCCACCATTGGAATTGATAGCGATCTTGTTGGGCCAATTGGCGAGCGCTGGCGAGATCTTTGGGTTCTCCCAACACGGTGTACCCTTGGCCTGCTTTCAACCCGAATTTGTCTTGTAAGCGATATTTCTGCAAGGCGATCGAGAGGTGCGTAATATCAATGCCGATCCATGCCCGGCCCAATTTTTGCACGGCGGCGATTGTCGTGCCGCACCCACAAAACGGAGAACTCATTGAACCTTTTCGTCCGCCAGTAAGTGACGGAGGTTGATAAGGGCGTATACGATGTAGTGGGCGCCCATGAAGTGCGCGGCTTTGCGGTC